>CAYMMR010000349.1:0-2503 GCA_964391545.1 uncultured Nitrospinota bacterium
TGCCATAGCAATCCCGTTTTGATGGTCGGATAACCCAACGACTACATCCGGAAACCTATCACGGTAAGATTTAATTACATTCAAATTCATATCTTCGGTCTCCACCGGATAACTGGCAGTGCACTGTAAGAGGCACAATTGTGTATTGGCCGGCATTATCGTATCGTAGGCGCGCTGAACATCTTCCATGGCGCCGCCTCCGGTGCTTATAAACATAGGCTTGCCGATTTTAGCTACATGCTTGAGGAGCGGCGTATTTTTCAAATCCCCCGAGGCAATTTTGTAAGCCGGCATGTCCAGTTCTGCCATTAAATCCGCGCTAAAAAAGTCAAAGACAGTAACAAACATCGTTATACCCAACTCAGCCGCATACTTTTTTAGCTCTATATACTCACTGCGCCCTAATTCCAATGCCTCCCGGTGTTCTCCATAGGTTGGTCCAAACCCATTTTCATTATTGTATGGCATATCATACATAGAGCGCACGTATAATGAGCGATTGTCCCTCTTTTGGAGTTTTACTGCATTAACACCGCATTCCTTGGCATGAAGGAACATCTCCTTAGCCTTCTCCAGACTCCCCTGATGATTATGTCCGATCTCGGCAATGACATAGCAATCGCTCTCGTCATTAATGCGAATCTGACCAATAGTTAAGTTTCTTTGCATAGTAAAGTATCCTTATCTTACGATAGTTTCGTGTCCTAACATCTTTGACATAAGCGCATCCCAGCCGAGCGACCGAGCAGTCTCCTTAGCCCTGACACTGATTTGAGATAAGACATCCGGCTCGGTCGGAAGGTCATTGCATTGATGAATATCCAACAGGTTGTCGAGATGGGCAAAGGAGGATGGAGAATGTTTATCTAGATTAGTGATAACTACAGAGCCGCACTGCATAGCGGCATGAACGCTGGTATTGTTCGCCCTGACGCCTTTATCGAAAAAGGCGACGAAAAATGTTGTTTGTGATAAGTAGTTGTAGATAGCAGTATCCGAGAGATAACCCATAAAGTATATATTATTGCCAAAAATCTCCCGCAGTTCTTCGAAGGCAGAGGTAAAGGATCCGTCGAAGGAAGTGCCGTCGTGGAGCGCTGTTGAGAGATATACGCAGCAGGATTTCCCTGTCCTGGATAAAAGGGTGTATAGCTTGCGGTAATATTCAGACCTGACTTTATGCGCCATGCCAAAAGAGAATATAGATAGCTCGGCATTGTTGAAACGCTGCGCATCCAGAATCGTTCCCGGACACCATACCTCTACCAAGTTCGGGCGAATATGCCGAAGTTGGGCTATAAGCTCCGAATTGCCGCAGTATACAATTTTTGCCTCCCGAATCAACCTTAACTCAACTTCCGTGCCGGAGAAATCATGCAGAAATACCCGTAATTGCTTGTGCCGCCCAATTGTGTCTATCACCTTCCCAAGAGCGGAGATGTCCTCCGGAGCAAATTCGGATATTTTTATGGAGAGGAGGACGTGTTTAAAATTTAAAGCGGCAGGATCGAATATGCCGATTACCGGAATACCTAATCCCCTTGCTAAAATCAGGTTAAACTTAGCAACGCCGCAGGTTAAAGGATTCAAATGGTAGCCAAGGATGCAATCCATAATATTTTCTTATATCACAAATTGCGGCTGTTTCTCAAACACCATGACGCGTCCCTTGTTAAGCCAATCCATACGCGCCTCGATGTCCGGTCTGGAACGACAGCCTTCTAAAATAAAGAGAACCCGTATAAAATCTTTATTCATCAGTGTGATATGCGTCGGGTCAACATCCAGTTGATCCGTAACCGAAAGAAAATTGCCTCTTGACGGATAAAATCGCGTAGTGATGTATATATACCTCGATGTTATGCGGCACATATTTCTTATCGCCTGGCGAATCTGCAGTATTGTCAGGTGTTCTAAGACTTCTCGGCAGATAACCAAATCATAAGAATTATCCGGAACAAGCTGTTCGGTTATCGCTCCAATCATAATTCTATCCTGCACCTCTGCAGGCGCGGCATCCCTGCTATGCGGACTTATATCGATGCCGTCGCATGATACGGCTAATTCATGAAGCAGATACATAAGCACACCCGGGCCACAACCCATATCCAGCGCTCGTTTTGGCTGAAAGACCTCTTTGATGAGCGCAGGATTTTTTGCCTCGATCTCTCTGCGGGTTTTCAACATATATGAGTTATTTTCTGCCCGCCACCCGCCTGTAAAATATTCATCGTCATATTTTGAGGGCGGAATCGGCTTTTGGGCAAAGACATGCTTTTCAAAGGCATCAACCTCCTGCTGCAGATTGGAATCCCCGTTTGAGCTGTAATTAACGAGAATTCTGGCAGAGGAATCCATGACAGTATCGAGATATACTACCTCTATGCCATATTGCCGGCAGATATCAACCTGTTCCGGCGGCAGACGTCCCTCCCAATCTTTCCCCTTTATATAGTAGCGAGGCTGCAGCTCGCAAAGCACGGCTGCCGTTGTCAGACGATTT
>CAYMMR010000350.1:0-2502 GCA_964391545.1 uncultured Nitrospinota bacterium
ACAGTCGCTACAGGGACATAAGGTCTTATATAAATCGTTCGTGCATAATCTGGGACAATTCATGCGCCGGGCTTACTCCTTGCCTTCTCTTTTCTCTTTTTTTATTTCCACTTTCTTTATGCTCTTATCGTCGGATTCCATTATTTTAAATACCATGCCGTCCTGCTCCAGCGATTCTCCGATTTTCGGTATCCGCTCGAAGTGATGAAGCAAAAATCCGCCGAGTGTCTCGTAATCACCCGTAGATATTTTTAAAGAAAGCTGCTCGTTGATTGCGTCAATCTCCATCCGTGCGTTTATAAAATAGTTTTCATCGGTTCCCTTTTCGTAAAGTCTTTCTCCTGTATCGTATTCATCCTCGATCTCTCCGACAATTTCCTCGAGCATATCCTCTATCGTTACCACGCCTATGGTGCTGCCATACTCGTCCACAACTACAGCCATCTGCATGCCCAGCCACTGCAGGTCCTTTAAGAGATCGCTTATCTTTTTCGATTCCGGGACATAATATGCAGGCTTTATAAGCTCTTTAAGCGCAGCGTCTTCCTGCGCCCTTAAAAGGTCCGGGGAATTCAATATCCCGCAGATGTTATATATCTTCTCTTTAAATACAGGTATGCGGGAGTAGTTTGTCTCCTCCACCCTTTTTCTTGCCATCTCCAGGGTAGAGTTTTCTTCCAAAGCGGTCAGATTGATTAGCGGAACCATACATTCCTTTACTGTAATATCCCTGAAGCTGAAAATCTTGTGTATCATCTTTCTTTCTTCTATATTAAGGCCGAGTTTTTTTTCTCCCATCCGTATTAAATGCCTTATCTCTTCCCTGGTTATAAAATGTTCTTTAAACTCCTTCTCGCCCGTAAAGACCCACAGGATAGAATTCGTAATATATGATATAACGACAATAAATGGATGTAAGACGAACATCATGCCTTTGAGGGGGTAAATTGACAGCCTGGCAAAAAAATCCGCCCTATGCTGAAAGACACTCTTAGGGATTATCTCGGCCAGAAGGATGCTTAAAGGGCTCATAATAAGGGTGGCATAAAGATCCCCTATATTGCCGTATCTCAAAATTAGAAAATCGGTTACCACGGCCGTTCCTATAACTACGGACAGGTTTATTCCGAGAGATGTCGTTCCGAATAATTTCTCCGGAGCGGAAAGGAGGGATTCTATAACCCTTGCAGCCCTTGAGCCGGATTCGGACGAATGTTTCAGCTTTATCCTGTTTACAGAAACAAGGGCAATCTCGGAGCCGGCAAAAAACCCTTCCGATACAAGACAGAAAACTGCGATAATTATTACGGTAAAAATATCCATCACATTTCTCCAACCAATTCCGTAAGCAAATCGTCCATAGTTATTAGTCCCGCCACTTTGCCCTGTTCATTGCAAGCAATCGCTATATGAATCTTTTTTTTCTGAAACTCCTTTAGAAGCTCATTGACCTTTTTTGTGTGAGGGATAAGAAAGGGCGGGTGGATTATATTCTTCAGATTGGGGAGCGGCTTATGCTCCCGATATGCATATTTCATCAGGTCTTTGGAATAGAGTATTCCTATTACATTATCGATGCTTCCTTCATAAACCGGCACCCTTGAATAAAAGGAATTTCTGATTCTCGATATTACGCCCCTGAGATTTACATTGGCTTCGATGGAAAATATATCGTCCCTCGGGGTCATAAGGTCATTAACCCTCGTATCGGTCAGCCCGAATACGCTGTGTATAAGCTCTTTTTCTTCGGATTCGATTGCGCCTTCCTCTTCCCCAACCGCTATCATGGTCATTATCTCTTCCTCCGTAATTACAGGCTCATCGTCCAGTCTTTTCCCTCCGAATATAAGAATTGCCCTGTTTGCAATAGCCGTAAATATTGCCTGAATCGGATAAATCAGCGCGGAAAAAAGCTTTATAGGGTAAGCGGAAAAGAGCGCTACCTTTTCGTTATTTTTAATCGCAAAGGTTTTCGGCGCTATATCGCCGAAGAATAGGAGAAGCAGGGTGCCGGCGCCGATTGCAACCGAAAGCCCCTTGTTTCCGAATATATGAAGGCAGAGCGAGGCGACAACCGCAGATATTGCCACATTAATAAAATCGTTGCCGAGGTAGATGGATATTAGTAGCCTGCGCGGCTTTTCCAGAAGTGATGCGACAATCTCTCCCCTTTTCCCCTTTTCTTTGAGTGCAGCCACCCTTACCTTTGTAAGGGAAAAAAAGGCAGCCTCGCAGGCAGAGAAAAATGCCGATATGGTTAAAAAGACTATAAGAAGCGTAAATCTAAAAATAAGGGAAGCATCTATCATACATTAAAGGAGCTTTTTAAAAGCAATGACAGCGCAGAGAACTGTAGAAACAAGGGCTGTTAAGAAGCATAAATATTTTATACCATGCCGGCGCCGCCGTGTCAATTGAGGGAGTTGCGAAATAGGCAAATAAGCAGCAAACTGTCATTCCGAACCCTTCGCTTTTGTCATTCCGAACCCTTCGCTTTTGTCA
>CAYMMR010000351.1:0-2497 GCA_964391545.1 uncultured Nitrospinota bacterium
ATTTAAAGGAGAGGGCAGAGTCTTCTGCTTTGCCTAATTTTATCAGTCCTTCAAATATTTTTAATGTTATGCCTTCTCCCGGCACCTGTCGGTCCTGCAAAGAGAAGGGCAAGGGGTTTGCCGATGTCTGCCTTTAATCCGAGATAATGCCTGTAAATTGCCATGACAGCGGTCCTTATTGAATCCTCCTGTCCTATGATTTTCTTTTTTAAAAATCCCTCCATGCCGGTCAATTTTTCGATAATACTGCCTGTTATTAATTCCAGGGATTTCCCTGATTTTTCACTTACTGCACGGCGCAATGACTCGATATTTACGGTATCCTTCTGCAATGCCATTTCAAGGACGGTTATAAGCTTGCCCGGAAATGCCTCATCCTTTATCCATCTATCGCATAGATTGTATGCCTCCTCAATTATCTTTTCCGTAAAATCGGATTTTGCGCCGAATCTATGCCTGGCTATTTTTATGGCAGTATCTCTCGATGCCTCGCTCAAAGCTACGATTTTCAATCTCCTATTGAACGGCTCGTCTTTAAGTAACTCCCCCGATTCTCCTATTGTTGCAGCGAGGATTAGCTTGAGTCTCCCCTCTGAAATAAGAGTCTTGATTGGCTGAAGCAGTTTCAGTCTATCCCTCCGGCATGTCCCCTCACGAATAAGGGAATGGGCCTCATCAATAAAGGCAATTATATTTTCCCCTGCAAGCGTCTCAAGCTTATTGATAAGCCATTCATCGTCCGGAGCCAGCTCGATTATGCTGTATCCTCTGAGATTATCCGGCGCATCGGGGGCGGCTAATGAGTATTGGAGCGATTTGATAATGGATGTCTTTCCTGTCCCGGACCTTCCTGTAAGGAGTATGCAGGCGCCGGATTCCCGTGATAAACCGTCTAATACCGACCGGATTATCCCTTCCTCCGGCAATATCTTTGAATCGGGACTTATAACTCTGCCAAGGCTTTTAAGCATATAATTGGAATCTTCCTTTATATATCTTCTCGATGATTCAAGCATTATCTCATTTATCGGCGTATTGACGAATAGCCTAACCGTATCCCCTTTCCATATATGGCAGATGAGTTCTTCAAGAGATGCCGACTTATTCAACAATCTCATCAAAGGTGTGGTAATTGTTTCACAGGCATCGGGAAAAGTGTTAAATAGCTCATCTGCCGCTTTGCTGCAGGAGATAATGCCTCGCATTCTCATATAAAGGATTATATGCGGTATTCCCAGATAACTCTCCCCTGCCCTATTGGCAATATTGAGGGCCGAGAGGATTAGCCTTTTAATCTCTCTATCCTTTATGTTTTTGTTAATAAGGTCCAGCAAGGGTATCATTTTATAAGATCGAGCCCCAGATTATTTGCAAACTCTTTTGCATATTCGATTTCCCGTTCCGTTAATATCCTGTTTAATTTCTGAATTTGCCGCGCCGAATGACAGGGAAAATAGCTGTCCATCAGATTGAGCTTTGCACATGCTGCATGGTCTTTTATCCAGTGCAGGATAGGCTCAGTGCAGCACTTGAAATGATTCGGGAGCATAAGGTGCCTGATTATGAGAAGGCTCTCAGGCTGCGAGCCGATAAGATATTTTATGTTATCCGAGACCACAGGGAAATAATCATTCCTGCCGCAGAGCATCTCCCCGCACCATTTGTAAGCCTTCAGATCAACCGTATAAACCTCTGCTATCTTATGAAGGTAGTCAAGCGATGCCTTATTTACATAAAAGTTTGTATTCCAGACTACAGGAATTTGCCTGTTAAGATGGAATAATGTTTCCAATGCTGCCTTTATGCTGTTATCGGGATTTCCCCCTATAAAACTCATGGTCTTTGCAGTAACCGATATGCTTGCATCATCTGCCGCATCTTCAGGGTCGTAGGCCTGTCCGAAATGATTTATGAAGCCCTTTGGCTGTGCATGGCAGTAAACACATTTCAGGTTGCAGCCCTGAAAGAAGACGCTGTAGCTCGGAGAGATAATCCTCTCCTCAGAAACCAACGTATCTCTGAGAAAACAGGTCGGAGATAATAAAACAGTGCATGGAGGGACATGCCTTGTCCTGTCTATCCTGCAATCCAGAGGACAGAGCCTGCACCGCCGATATTCTTTCTCAATATTGATAAGGGCATCTCCTACAACCTCCTTTTTATTGGAGAAGACACCGATAGAAGACCTTTTATCAAATGGAAATAATTGCATAATCCCCATTCTTTGAGCCTCCCTTGCGGTTATATCCCACATAAAACTCCTGCCGCTGCAATTAATTACAGTTCCCATTTTTCAGCTCCTGTCATTGAGGCAATCAAATTCTGCTCATTGGATGAAATAGACTTTTCCTCGGTTACCTTTCCACCGATAATAAATGCGAGTGTTCTAATCAGCTCATGCTCCTCAAACATGAGATTTCCCATTCCATTACCCTCGATACTCACATCTCCATTTTTAAAGATAATCTTTATTGCCATAGCATACCCTCCCTTTAAG
>CAYMMR010000352.1:0-2489 GCA_964391545.1 uncultured Nitrospinota bacterium
CTTAATCCTTTTATCTTAAATAGGGGGTCACGATGTGCCTGGGCTAGAACAAATTACCGAAAAAATTAATATTGTCTTTAAGTCTAACCGCTGATAATATGTAATTATGAGATATAATCATGTCCTTGCCCTAAATCCCTATTACAGAGAGTCTACGGCAGCGAGAGGACTCTTTCCGCCGACAGGTCTCGAATACATTGCGACAAGCATGAAACCCTTAGTTAATAAGGTAACCCTCCTCGATTTGAGAAATGAAAGGGAATACCGGGATGTAAATAATTTGAGGGAGTTCATAAAAAGGGAGATTGACCTTGTATGTATCAGCGTCAGGTGGAATTATGATTTTAAGGAGATATGCGAGCTTATCTCCAAATTGCCGGATGATGTCCCGATAGTAGTCGGGGGATATAAGGCTACCGAAGAAGTGGAGCATCTCTTTAACAGGTGTTCCAATATCGAGGTGATTGTAAGGGGCGAAGGAGAAGAAACCATAAAGGAGATAGCCGGCGGCGTCCCTTATAAAGATATACTTGGCATTTCTTACAGGGAAAATGGAAATATAGCGCATAACGGAAACCGCCCCCTCCCCAATGTTGACGGCATCCCTTTTCCAGACAGGAGCTTGAGAAGGAGTAATTATTACTTAACGCTCCATGGCGGCAGGATAACGAATCTGACCTTCGATACGATTCTTACGACGAGGGGATGTCCTTACAAATGCAAGTTCTGCACATTCAGCTTAAATCCTCTGGGACAAAAAAGGGAGTATGCAGAGAGGACTCTCGAATCTGTTATCGAAGAATTGAAGACCATTACGGCAGATGTTGTGCTTTTCGGCGACGACAATTTTTTTACAAATCCTAAGAGGAATGAAAGGCTCTGCGACCTTATAATCGCTAATAATATAAAAAAGAGATTCCTCGTCCAGACAAGAATCGAGATTGCAAGGCATCCTGCTCTTTTGGAAAAGGCTGAAAGGGCTGGCTTTAAGATGTTTTTAATCGGGGTAGAATCCCCGCATGACAAAATACTGAAGCAGATTAGCAAGGGTTTCACACAGCAAAAGATAAGGGATGCCTTTAAGGTATTAAATAAATACAACTTTTATATCCACGGCTACTTTATATACGGCAATATAGGCGAGACCGAAGAAGAGATGGTTTATATTGCGCAGTTTGCAAAAGAGCTGAATCTGGATTCGATAAGCTTTCATAAGCTCAGGATAGAAAAATATTCTCCGCTGAAGGAATTGGTCGAAAAAACCCCCGGCTATTATTATGAAGAGGAGGGGGGACCTGTCTATTCGGACCAATACAGCCTCGATGATTTAAAGAAGATACGGGACAGGATTAAATTTGGTTTTTATACAATCAGCCGGCTAAAAAATATAATCAAAAGGGTTTACAAGGTTGGTCTCTTCACAAAGTCCGACCTCACCTTATTTTTCCTATCTCTTCCCAGATTGTTATTCAAGATTATAAAAAGGGAGATTCAAAAAAAATATAAACTTTAGAGAGGATGGACAAGATTTTTTTGTTTTTTTATCCTGTCTATCCCGTTTATCCCTCTAAAAATTCTTCTTCCTCATTTTTCTCTCTTTTCTTTGAGTCCTTTGTGTCATTTTGGTTATTGTGTCAGCAATGTGGGGTCGGGTATCCAGACTGGTTTCCAATTTATTTCTTTTAGTTTCGGACATATCCTATCGTTATATTCCTTCGGAATATCGTATTCCGTCCTTATAAAAAGATGAATGTCGGAAGGCATGCCGTTATTGTATAGCTCTATATAATTCTTCAGCTTTATCTGTCTTCCCTTCGATGTATCATTCGGTCTCATACAGAGTTTTGCTGCAAGGATAAGCGCCTCGGAGGGAGTATCGGCAGCAGTAAGAAGATGTTCAGGAGCGGGACCGGCAAATACGCTATTGCATCGTGAGCCTGTCGAACCGATTTTACTTCTCATATCCATTACTTCCCAGTTGCAGCTTTTGTTTCCCTCTAATAATCTTCCGTATCTTTCGCCTCTCCTGCCGAATATTACGGGTATTCCGAGCCTGTTTGCGCCTGTGGCAGTGGCATAAGCCTTCTGGCTGATTGGACCAAATATGATTATTACAACGCCGACTCTTGTCAGGATATAATCGGCAATCTCTTTATAATTTCCATCGAGCGGACGATGGAGCATCACACCGGCTATTTTTATGGCAGCGCCTAACAGATGAGAGGCTGATATACACGAGCCAAGATTCGCAAACCCGCCTGCATCGAATTTACCCGATGTTTCTTCATATAAGGATTTATCATTGTCAGATGCAAGGTCAACGGCTGCACACCCGCCGGATGTTACAATATAATCCCTGTCAATCAATGTCCTTGCAATTTTCGATAATTCCTTTACAGAATAATCAGGACACCCTAAAAGGCCGATAATTCCAGGTATCTCGCCCATTATAATCGGAGGCGCAATATTCTTTATCTCGACATCCGATA
>CAYMMR010000353.1:0-2471 GCA_964391545.1 uncultured Nitrospinota bacterium
GACCGAAGGGAGAAATCTAAGATTCCTCGTTTCACTCGGAATGACAGATACGCAATGTCCACTTATTTATTTCGTTTACTATAGTTCACACTGAAAAATGACCTTTTTTCGCTTCCGTTATTTTTTCTTTTGCTCTATTTTACCCCCCCCTTCCTCCCCCCTTTAAAAAAGGGGGGATTGAGGGGGGTTGGAACAAAAGAAAAACTAAAAAGTCGTTCAAAAAAGTCATTTTTCAGTATCGTCTAGTTACCAATAACCAATGACCAATGACTAATGACTCTTAAATAAATTTTCGGATATACATTTTATTACCTTATCTATCCCTTCCCCTGTAGCAGCAGAAATAGGGAAAATATCAATTTTAATATTTTTAAACCTGCCTTTTACTTTTTTAAACCGCTCCCGCGCATCTGGAATGTCTATCTTGTTTCCTGCCACTATCTGTAATTTAGATGCCAATTCGGCGCTAAAACGAGAAAGTTCTTTGTTAATCGTTTCGAAATCACCGAGAGGGTCTCTCCCAGACGATACATCAACAAGGTGAAGGAGTATTTTCGTCCTCTCGATATGCCTTAAAAATCTTATGCCGAGCCCTTTTCCCTCATGAGCGCCTTCGATAATGCCCGGTATATCCGCAACCACAAAGGATTTATGCCCCTCTACCGCCACAACCCCTAAATTAGGCGCCAATGTAGTAAAGGGATAATCTGAAATTTTCGGCCGTGCAGCAGATATTTTTGATATGAGTGTAGATTTTCCCGCATTCGGAAAACCTATTATACCGACATCGGCAAGCAGCTTAAGTTCGAGAGAAAGCCATCTTTCTTCTCCGGTAAAACCTTTTTCCGCCCGTCGCGGCGCCCTGTTTGTAGAAGACTTGAATCTTGCGTTTCCCCTGCCGCCCCTGCCTCCGTTTACAGCGGCAAATTCCCTGCCGTCTTCGTTCAAGTCTTGCAGAATCCCTTTAGTATCGGCGTCTTTTATTATTGTTCCAACAGGAACCCTTATTCTGCAATCTTCGCCGTTTTTTCCGTGTTTATTGCTCCCCTGTCCGTGTGCGCCCCTTTTGGCTTTATAGTGCTGCTTATATTTAAAATCTATTAATGTATGGAGATTTCGGTCTGCCGTTATTATTACACTGCCTCCATCTCCTCCATCCCCTCCGTCAGGCCCGCCTTTCGGCACATATTTTTCTCTGCGAAAACTCACGCAGCCGTTCCCGCCGTCTCCGCCTTTTACATATATATTAGCCTCGTCTATAAACATTGTAATTACTGCAAGGACTTTTTCTGAGCGACTTTTTATTTTTTCTTTTGTTCAAACCCCCCTCAATCCCCCCTTTTTAAAAGGGGGGAGGAAGGGGGGTTAAAATAAAGCAAAAGAAAAAATAACGGAAGCGAAGAGAAAGTCCTTGCAGTACTGTTAATATCCTCAGGCAGAATATACGCTCACCAGTTTTTTATCTCTTCCTTTTCTCTCGAACTTAACCACACCGTCTATCTTTGCAAAAATGGTATAGTCTCCACCGACTCCTACATTCTGTCCGGGATAAAACTTTGTCCCCCTCTGTCTTACTATGATACTGCCTGCGGAGACAACCTCTCCCCCGTATCTCTTAACGCCGAGCCTTTTTGCAATACTGTCTCTTCCGTTTGCCGTGCTTCCCTGCCCTTTTTTATGCGCCATATCTTATTCCCTCCTTACTTTGTAACAGTGCCTGAAGCTGCACTGGAAATTTTCTTTGACCTCGATTTCCTCTTTGTAATACTCCCCGATGCCGCGCTGGAAACACTCTTTGCCTTCTTTGTTGTTTTCTTGGTAATAACCCCTGAAGTTGCGGCAGTGATTGTCCCGGAAGCCGCATAGGTTATGCTTCCGGACGCAAGAGAAACTCCGCCGATTGACAGCACCTTTACAGCCGTAAAGGGCTGCCTGTGCCCCTGCGTCTTCCTGTAATTCTTTCTCCTCTTCTTTTTTACTATACGAATCTTCTTCGATTTGCCCTGATCAATTATCTCGCCGATAACAGGTATGCCTGTCAATTGGGGATTTCCAATCTTTACATCCTGATCCGTATTTACCATCAGAACATTATCGAAGCTGACCCTTTCGCCGATATTTCCCGCAAGCCTCTCAACCCTTACGATTTCGCCGGGAGATACCTTATACTGCTTGCCGCCTGTCTTAATCACTGCATACATATACATTCCTCCGCTAATAAAATAATGATTACAGAGATTTTAAAATAGATTACATAGATTTTTATAATCGTTGTAATCGTTTTCCAATCGCAGCAATCTGCTTCACTTTGACCACAAAAATACAATGCCCACGGAAACCGTCTCCGTGGGCAGATATATTATATTTTTTAATACGATAGCATTTTTCCTGACACCATGTCAAGACCAGATTAGAAAATGTTATTTAAAAAATAAAACCGCACTGATTTTAAGGGATTTAAGAATTAAAAC
>CAYMMR010000354.1:0-2471 GCA_964391545.1 uncultured Nitrospinota bacterium
GTTTCTACGAGACCTGTTTCTACGAGACCTGTTTCTACGAGACCTGTTTCTACGATTATTAACTACGACTATTAACTTTGTAGAAACATGGCTTTAGCCATGTTAAAAGTTGCTTTTAGACTGCAATGTATCAGTGGAGGAATCAATGAGTAATAAAAATAAAGTTCTATCAGGTGAAAAGAATATCGTTGTTGAGGCGGGTAAATATACCAGCGCTACTTTTGAATATGCCGCACTCATTACATGGGGTGCAGTGAAGGGGGGGGTAGCAGGAACAAAGCATCTTATGAATATGATAAAAGGACAGGGTGCAAAGTTTAATAATTATTTGGCAGCGCCAATAAAAAACTCTTTAGGAAAAGGGGGTGAAAAAGAAGATATTAAGGCATCTCCCGAACAGAGGACAGCACTTATGAAGAAACAACCGAAGATTTCTTTGGCGAAAAAGGACTATTTGCCAAAGCCGTTAAAGAAGCCTGAAAAGAAGCATAAGAAGGAGACTAAAGTTGTAAAGGTTCGGGGAAAGATGACTAAGACGAAAAAAGACTCTTTGCCAAAGATTATAAAAGAGCCTGAAAAAAAGCCTGAAATTGCAGAGAGGCAGGGGAGGGTTTCAGGAGTGCATGAGGACTCTTTGCCGGAGGTGATAAAGGAATCTGAAAAGGGGATTGAAGCTGCAGGGGGCAGGGAGAGGATTCCTGTGGTAAAAAAGGACTTTTTACCTAAGGGTATTGTATTGTCCCGGCAGAAGAATAAGGTAACCGAGATTATAGAGGGTGAGGAGAAGATGGCAGGGGTGCAAAAGGACTTTTTTCCGGAGGGTATTGCATTATCCAAGCAGGAGCACAGGGTGGCTGAGATTGTAGAAGGAGATGAGAAGATGTCTGAGAAGCAAGAGGGTTTTTTTCCGGAAGGTATTGTATTATCCCGGCAGAAGAATAAGGTAACCGAGATTATAGAGGGACAGGAGAAGCTGTCTGATGTTCAAGAGAGCTTTTTTCCTGAGGGTGTTGAGCTGTCCCGGCAGAAGCACTTGGAAAAAAAAAAGACTTGATAGCGTGAAGAAAGACCTGGTTGATATTTATATATTGTTAGGCGGGGAAATTCCAAAAAGGAAATGAAAGGAAAAATAAAAGGAGGATTAAATGCAAGACTCAAAGGTTTTACACATGGGAATCGATTTTGGCACTTCAAAGAGCGCAATATCATGTGACAATGGCATAAGGACATTTATACCGAGTTATGTAGGGTTTCCAAAGGATATGGTATCACGAAAGCTTGTTGGCAGAGATACTGTTTTTGGCATCGATGTGTTAAAGAACAAATTATCCCTTAACCTCTGCAGACCCCTTGAAATACTCAAATCACCCGACCGCACCGACCCGAAGGAGCATAAGCAGGCAATAGACGCAGCAAGAAAGCTCCTTGCTCATCTGATATTCGTTGCAACGGAAGGCAATTCTGACAGATATGTTATACGGGGGGTAGTCGGGGTGCCGTCGCTGGCAAACAGTAAAATTAAGGATGCATTTGTGGAGATAGCAGAGGGGCTGCTTGATTCTATTCTTATTGTATCCGAGCCCTTTGCCGTAGCTTATGGACTTAATCTGTTTAACAATACGCTGATTGTGGATATAGGGGCAGGGACCGTTGATATATGCAGGATGAGCGGGACTATTCCTTCCGATGATGACCAGATAACAATACCAAAGGCAGGCGATTATATTGACCAGACCTTTTTCAGCCTGATAAAGGCAAAGTATTCCGATGCTTCTATTACTGTAGATATGGCGAGGATGTTTAAGGAGGAAAATACTACTATCACAGATTACGGCGAGAAATTGCAGATTACCTTGCCGGTCAAAGGGAAACCAACACTGATGGATGTTACCGAGGAAATCAGGGAGGCATGCAGGTCTGTGGTGGCCGATATAGTGGAAGGAATCGGACATCTTATCTCTACATTTAACCCTGAATTTCAGGACAACCTGAAGGGAAATGTTGTCCTCGCAGGCGGAGGGAGCCAGATCATCGGGCTGAGGGAGGAGATAGAAAATTACATGCAAAAAAACCTGGGATACGGCAAGGTGCGGAAGGTTGAAGAGCCTGTCTTTGCAGGTGCAAACGGCGCATTAGTAATGTGCAGGGATATGCCGGAGGAATACTGGACAAATCTAAAAGAGACAAAGAGCAAAGAAAAGTGAAAAAAAGAGTAACAAAGTGAAACCACAATATATCGGCATCGGAATAGCGTTATTTTTAGTTCTTATATTTTTAGATCAGAACAGGGTCTCTGTTCCTCTGAAATTATTTTTGGGCAAGCCGTTTCAAGTGGAGTTGAGTGCAATAGTTTTAGCAAGCATTTTAATTGGGGTGTTGATAGCTTTTTCGGTGATATTTTTTATAAAGAGAATAAAGGGAAGGAGGTAAATATGGCAGATGTCAGACAAGAGCTGCAGAATATAGGAGAC
>CAYMMR010000355.1:0-2447 GCA_964391545.1 uncultured Nitrospinota bacterium
CTGTTGTCGAGGAAAAACCTGAAGACATACCGGAACCATTACCCGAAAAAGAGATTAAAAAAATAAAAGAAGAAATATTAGAAGAGCCGAAGATTACTAAAGTGGTTGAAGCGCCGCCCCTCCCCTCTCCGATTGAAAAAGAGATTCAAGAGGTAATTACAGAAACGGCTCAGCCTATTATAGAAGAAACCTTCGAGAAACCAACAGAAGAAACTATTGTTGCCGAATTAACGGAATTACCGTCCAATGAGATGGCTCTTCAATCCGAGACAAAAATGTCCGATATTACGGAAACAGCCTCATTAAAAACCGAAGGGGGAGCAATCCCTGCAGAACAACCGAAGACAGCAGTCTCAAAATATGGTGTTGACGGCGGCACAGGCACAGGCAGCGGCGAAGAGATGAGCCTGTTCAGGGCAATGGTCAGGACAAAAATAGAAAGGGCAAAGTTTTATCCCAGATGGGCAAGAGAAAGGGGATTTGAAGGAGTAGTAGGCGTCCGTTTTATAGTTACACCTGAAGGAACGGTTGAAGATATAAAAGTCGTCAGGCCGTGCCACTGCGAAATATTAAACAAGGCTGCCTGTGAAGCAATCATGAGGGCTGCGCCGTTTCATCCAAAACCAAAGGAACTTGAGGCAAAAAAAATGCCGATGGAGATAGATATTAGTTATAGACTGGATTGATAAACTGGTAGCCGCACCCTTCACGGGTGTGTTTACGCAGGCATAAAGCCTGCGGTTACATTTTAAGGGTCGGAGCCTGCCCCCGAAGTATTTATCGGCGGGTGAGGGGCATTCATCAAAATGAAAAGATTTTTTGCAATAATACTGCTTTCAGGCGTCTTTGTCATGAATACAGGGATATTATGCGAATCGCTGTGTCTGACTGATTCTCGTATGTCCCATCACGCTATGTCTCATGCAAAGCCTGTCCCTGCAAGCTTTAAGCAGGGACATGAATCCTCAAAAACTCAGGCTTGTCCAATATCAAAAACCCACAATCACGCTAACAGCGCTAAACATGAAGATATTATCAAATGCGATTGTTCTTCGGACTTGAAGTCATCGCTCAGCGAAGTCCCTATTCTTTCGCCAACCGCTTTAAATTTAACGCCGCACAATTATCTTGTGTCGGCGCTCAAGCCCTATCATACCTCTTTTATTAATGCCGAGCCAATTCCATTAGAAAAACCTCCAAAGATACTTGCCTGAATATCTAATAAATAAATCCATTTTTGGACACAGACTTAATAAAGCATCAAAGAGTCATAGTGTCAAAGTTTTTTTTAACTCTGACACTTTGATACTCTGACACTCTGACACTCTGACACTTTTATTCTGTCTGTGAAATCTGTGTCCTATCTAAATTCTTTTGGAGGTTAAGACCATGACAAGAAACGATGCAGTTAATACAGTTATAAACGGCATGATGTTTGGCGATAGCAATATGAGCAGATTCGTAGAGGCATTAAAGATGCTATCGAGGGATGAAATAGAGAAGGTCTCTTTATCTGTCAACAGGCAGGCTAATTTGATTTCATCTTTTAGAAGCAGGGAGGCTAAAAATGGGCAAGAGACTTTTACGGGCTGAAGAGGCAGCAACCTTTCTTGGAGTAAGCAAATGGACGATTTACAGATGGATAGAAGACGGAAGACTCAGAGCAACAAAGGTCGGTCCAGGCTGTTTACGGATATTTTCAGAATCTATAGAAGATTTGGTTGAGAAAAATACTATCACATCCATAGGCAGCCGTATGCAGGCTTGTTAGACAGGAAAGTCATTGTGTGATTAAATGACGAAGGAAAGGGGGTGAGAGAAAGATTCAGGAATTAAAGGCATAAAAATAGCCACAGAGTTCTCTGTGGCTTTAATTAGGTTTTTTTATTTGGAGGATAAAATGAAAAAGAGAATTTGGATTGTTTTATTGGCAATGTCAGTATTTGCAGTTTTTTTAAGTCAGACAGTTAATGCAGGTGAGGAGCATGGAAAAAAGCATAAAGGGGAGAAAGGAAAACATGCCTGCTACGAAAAGGCAGGGATTCATAGAGGCGGTTACATACACGCTTATATCGGCATGTATAAAGAGCATGGAAAAGAACTCGGTCTGTCGCAGGAGCAGATAGATAAGATGGCTGCGATTGATAAAGAGTGCGATGCTGCCTGTAACAAATTGAGCGAAGAAATTGTTGCAGCCCAGTCAGCGCTCGATGCGCTTGTAAAAAATGATGTCCTCGATATGAAGGCTGTCGGCGAAAAGATTAAAGAGGTTCATGACCTTAAAGGAAAGCTCGAGCTATCACATTTCGAGCTTTTGGCAAAGGCACAGGCAATATTAACCCCCGAACAAAGGGAGAAGTGCAGAAAATTCTGCGAGAAGAAGACAGGCAAGGAATGGCCTATGGTTCACTAATTCCCCCTTAAGAAAGGGGGATTAAGGGGGTTGT
>CAYMMR010000356.1:0-2426 GCA_964391545.1 uncultured Nitrospinota bacterium
GCTCTGTATCCGCAAGTCCTGCTTTTGTCAAAACGCTGTATGGAAGTGTTTGATAAAAATCGTTGTATTTAAGAAGCTGCTCGAGTCTTTTTGAAGCTTCAGAAAAAGTCGAGAATTGTCCTCCTTTTACCGCTTCGGCGGGTTTAGATGCTCCTTTAGCGTCAAATAATCTTTCGCCGAGCGAAGACCCAAGCATTTTGCCTACAGTGCAGGGCTGCTGGAATAATTGTTGCGCCATCCTTGCATATTCCTGCAGTTTCTGATAAGACTCCCCTATGCCCGGAAGACTGTAAACCATTCCTATCATTATCCCCCATGCCAGAGATGCGCCTGCCTGTGTGAGCATTTGCTCGAACTGATCTAAGTTGAGCATGCTGATCATACCTGCATCGAAATCCATGCCGGAGCAGGATATGGTTGCCTTCGGCTGCTGAAAACTGAATATCGGTCTTCCAATTAAATCGCTTTTTAGCCTGAAGGAGGACGAGCCTAATGAGAGGGTTGTTGTGGTAGGAGATTTATATACACCCGGCTCCTGAGCATAGGTTCCTCCCACTATGTCATCCAACAGCTTATTTATATCTGCAAGGACAGGAGCTGCGGTTATAGCGATAACGAGAACTATTGAAATTAATACCCTAATAATTTTAAACATCGAAGTACCTCCTCATTGCCCTTTGCTTATAAATATGGGATTTAGCTCCTTTTCCTCTATCATCCCCTCGTTAATAAGAAATCGCAGTAGCTGCCGCTCTATCATATCTACAGAGGCATAACCTGCCGACAGCCCTGCTGTCTTTGCTTCTCCATTTTTATCGAGTACTGCTATAAGAGCAGGCACCTGGGTAATTCTATAATCCCGAATAAAAGCGGGATTATATGTCGATACAAAAGGGAGATTATAATCTATCTCCCCATCCACTGTTATGCCGCGTAAGGAGAGATTATATTTATCCCTCAATAAAACGATGTTATCTTTTTGTTGTTCGCATATCGGACAGGATTTTGAATAGAAATAGATAATCCCTAACAGAGAACTGAAGCGGGAGATTATCTGTTTGAATGTATCATCTCTTAACTTATTAAAATAAATAGATGAATAGATAGGGGTTTCGGGGTAACCTTCTATTGGATATATCTCTCCGCCGAGCCGTAAATAGACATCCCTTAATGTAAATCCTATTTTTTTTAGATGCTGCATATATTTAAATTGCCATGCAAGATACTCCTTCGCGCTCTCCTCTGTCGGCTCTTTTAAAAACTTCTTCATCAGGGGAGGGGCGGTATCGAGGACAGGAAATTCGAATTCCTCTACGATTTTCGGGGGCAGGTTTGGTTTTGGAGCTTCTTCTTTCTTCTGTTCTCTGTCCTCTGTCCCTTCGGCTTTGATCAGGGCAGACTTCTCTCCATCCTCTGTCTTTACCGGATCTTCATACCAGAACCATCCCCTTGCAGGCTTATCGCCGTGTATAGCCTCTGCCTCTGCCTTTGAAACATCTACACCCAACAAATACATAATCAAAACGATAAGAAACATGACGATGTAAATAACGAGCCCCAATAAAAATATCTCAAGAATCTGTCTCTTTATCGTCTTAGCCGTCTTAGGCGGCGCCGTATACGACAGTTTATAAATTCCCGGCTTCACTCTGCGTCTGAACAAAGACATAACTTTGTCAACTACCATGTATATCCAATACCAAACTTACCGGTTGGAAGGATACTGTTGCTATAAAGGGGGGATTTATTGAGTATGTTCTGTCCAGCTAAATACACATCTAAATCCCCTGCAATATTTAAGGATAGATTCCCAATAAGATGCCTATATCCGAGAGAAAATCGGGGTCCAATCGTTATACCGTTATCGCTTACCTTTACTCCGCCAATGCGGTTTTCATAATTGGCATACAGGGTGTTTAACCCAACCGTAGAGTGCAATATACCCGAGTCTCCTATTTCCTTAAACCCTCTCACCCCTATACCGATACCGGATGCGCTCCATTTCCAATCATCTTTTTTATAGCCAAGCTGTAAACCGGTTATTACCCACCTTCCCTTATTCATTATCCAACCCGACCCTTCATATTCTATCTCATAGGATGTTAAAGCGCCATTATTGGTCGAGCCATAGCCGAGATTTATCGATACCAGCCCTCGAATGCTTCTATCGGGGAACTGCCCCTGCTTATCTCCTTCCTCTGCATTCGCAGATAAAACAAGGATTGACGATAAAAATAGTGAAATTACGCACAAAAAGGCACTTCTTTTCCACTTTTTCTCCTCACTTAATATGTCCCTGCAATTCTTTTGAATTGTCATTTTAAAACCCTCCTTGTAAAAATTTATAGCTCATTTCAACTTCGAGCTATAAATATATAATGTTTAAGGGTGGTACGCCCTTCCCCCTGATTTATAATCTTCACTTT
>CAYMMR010000357.1:0-1190 GCA_964391545.1 uncultured Nitrospinota bacterium
TTATTGAGGCGAAGAAAGTAGTCCTTAAAATTTTGGAGATTTTAAATAGTAATTTTATTCCAAAGAGAAATTTTAAAGGGCCTGCTTTTTTATCTCGATATGGGTTGTGGGTGGACTGGAGGAAAAATAGAAAACTTAATTCTGCCCTTGATGATTTAATGTTTTGTTTAGAGGGAGATAAAAGCGTTCTGGAAATAGCAAAGGAATTAGAAATTCCTTATAATGAGCTCTATGTATGGCTTGACAGATTGGAAAAATCTAACCTGATTAAAAAGGTTAATTAATGCCATTCCCAAAAGTTACAAAGAATGAGATACTTGAAAAGCTAAGAAAAGTAGGTGTAAAAGAAGGAGATATAATCTATACAGCCTCTTTTATGCCTATCCTTGGAAATAGTCCCTCCCTAATGAATGATACAATAGACGCATTGGTAGAAGCTGTGGGTAAAGAGGGAACGGTGATAATGCCTGTTTTTAACTGGGACTACTGTTCTGGCGCTGTCTTTGACCCGGTAGAAACTCCTTCGCAGGTAGGGGTTTTAACCGAGGCATTCCGGAAACATGCTGGAGTTTTAAGAAGCATCACCCCTCCGTGGTGTACATTTGCAGCAAGCGGACAAAAGGCAAAAGAAATAGTTGAGATTAAAGGCACATCTCCTTTCGGCCCGGATTCAATTACGCAGTATCTTTACGATATAAATGCCAGGTATATACTTATAGGCTGCAATTATAGCGATGCCGTTATTCACTTGCACTGGCTCGAGGAGAAGTTTGAAGTTCCCTATAGATTCTGGAAACGTTTCAGCGGGCAGGTGAAGATAAATAATAAATTTTTTAATAATGTCTCATATATGTATGCAAGGAGGCTCGATATAAACACAGAGATAGACTCAAGGCATATAACCGATAAATTTGACAGAACAGATAAGGTAAAGATAGAAAAGTTAGGTCTTGGTGAATTGCGAAGCTTTATGACAAAAGACTATGTAGAATTTGTATCTCCATATTTTGAAAGCGATAAACTAATTGTATTGCCTGCGGAAGGGAGAAAGGCATTTCAATAATTGCCAGCTTTGTGGCGATATGGAGAGAAAGATATATATAGACGATATTAATATTAAAGTCATTATGGGAAGGGCATGGGGCATAAATCCTAAAGATATTCCTCAGGATGTCAGATTTAACGATTTT
>CAYMMR010000357.1:1200-2401 GCA_964391545.1 uncultured Nitrospinota bacterium
ATGTAAATCTCTTGGTTGAATTGGAAAAGGAATATAGCATCTCTATAAATTATAAGACACTCACTGAGCTTACCAGCATACACAGCATTATCAAATATCTGAACGATGAAACCCTTGTTGGATAGCATATTGGTAAATACGCCTGTCTCAAGCCCGCTTCATCCGCAGGCAAATCTGCCCCTTCTCAAAGGATACCTTGCAAAGGAAGGGTTTAAAACAAGGATTATAGATACAAACATCCTTTTCTATCACTGGTTTTTAGGAGATAACGACTTCAGGTTTGCAATGGGGGAAGTTTACCGTAACCCTTTAAAAATTCTCTCCTTTTATAATGATATAGAAAAAAAACTTAAGGAAAAGAGCAATGCCTTTGAAGGCATAGATGTTGGCCTGCGATACCTGAACATGAAATATGACCGTATCAGCTTTGATGCTGTAATAGATTCATTAGAAGATATGAAGGCTAATCCGTTTATAGAGTTTTACGGACGGCTTATAGATGAGCGGTTTAGAGGAACAGGCGTAAAAATTGTCGGGATAGCCATTACTTTTCAGGACCAGATAATCTCCTCCTTTACATTGGCAAATCTTCTGAGAAAAAAGATGCCGGAGGTAAAAATTGTAATGGGCGGGCAGATGGTTACTCGCTGTTATAGCACAATGATCCTTCATGACAAGCTGTGCAGTTATTACGATTACCTCTGTCTCTGGGAGGGTGAGAAGGTTCTTGCGGATATACATCGGAGGGAGATTCTTAAGAAAGATATTGAGGTTGTCAATTCCATTGATGTAACAAGGAAGAATAACAAAGTTGCACGCAGGTCAAAAGCCCCTAAATCTAATGAAATACCCTCTCCTGATTTTAGCGATATTGAATTCAACGACTACTTTTTTCCGGATATGTTAGTGCCTTTACAAACTACCAGAGGGTGCTATGCCCAATGCGAGTTTTGTGCCATACCATTTGGAGCTAATTATTACAGGGTAAGATTATCCGATGATATTATAAGCGATATGCTTCGTATTCAGGAGCATACATATAAAAAATATGGGAGGAAGGCGGTACTTTTTAAATTTATGGAAGATACCTCATCCCCATCCCTCCTTTATGAGCTTTCGGCAAAAATAGAGAAGATGGGATTGGATATCAAATGGGAGACCTTTGCCAGGTTTGAGAAGAAGTTTGCCGAGCAAGGTTTTA
>CAYMMR010000358.1:0-2393 GCA_964391545.1 uncultured Nitrospinota bacterium
GGAAAGGGAATGTCAGGGAATTGGAAAACATAATCGAGAGGACAATCGCCCTTTCACAGAATAATTATATAACGTCAAAGATTTTACAATAAACATGAAAACTGTTATTCATAGCAAAGCAAGAAACCTTCTTACAGCCCCTCATGCAAATATTTCGATGTGGCGCATCTTTCGCACCGGATTACCTCCTCGCATGAGGTGCTGTATTTTAATATAGTAAAGAAAATGAGGACAATATGGCATCCATAACAGCGAATGATAAAAAGAGCGACAGCATACTGGAAGAGGTTAAGAAACGAAGGGGCGGGGTTAAGGTTGTAGATGTGGATGAAGAAAAGGTCAAACTTGTAATCTTTTCCCTTCAGAAAGATTATTATGCCTTTTACGGCTCCGATATAAAGGAGATATTGCCTCCCGTAAAAATAACATACATCCCGGGCTCTCCTGATTTCATAATTGGAGTAATCAATCTCCGCGGAGATATCGAATCTGTTATAAACATTCATAAATTTATGGGGCTGCCGGCCGGCAAGCCGGCAGACAGTAACAGGATAACCATTGCCGAAAAGGATGGTATTCGCTCGGGAATACTGGTTGACTCTGTGGAAGATGTAATAGATATACCCATTAGCTCGATTAAACCGCCTATTTCTACGCTTAATGATTCGATTAAGGAATTTGTAGCCGGGGAGACGACCTGCAATAATATGAATGTAACCCTTCTCGATGTAGGGAAGATATTTAAGAAGGTAACAGTATGAACAAAAAAATATGAACAAAAAAAAGATTTTTAGCCACAGACTCACACGGACTAAATAAAAAACAGAATACAGAAGTCAGAATTCAGAATCCAGAATAAAAGAGGCATTTATTTTTATTCTGACTCCTGACTCCTGAATTCTATCGGTTTTGTCTGTGAAAATCTGTGGCAAATATTTATAATTTCCTTACATAAACAAAATGACTGAAAAGGTAGATGATATTCAGGTTCTTGTCTTTAATATAATGGGCGTCAAGATGGGGGTGGATACGGAGCAGGTATACGGGATGAGAGACCATCTTCATGCTGAAGGAGAGGATTTAAAGATTGCAAGATTTCATGAGAAGATACCTTTTCGCATAACCCCTGTAATCTACAGGTCTCCTAAAATTCTTCTGATACGAGATGACGCAGCATCTTCAGGTTCAGGTATTATTGTAGATGAGCCTGAAGATATAGTTTCTATCCCGATAGACTCTATCAGACCACTTCCGCCTTTATTAGAATTGCTCTGCCCATCTAGGCAAATCTGGGGGACTGCTATTCGTTCCCACGCAGACCTGTCCCCGAAGGTTTCTATCGGGGAGCGTGGCAGCGAGAAAGATGAGATTATTTTGCTCGTTGATTTTTACAGATTATTAAATTATGGAACTAAGGAGGTGATTAAAACGGTTTAGTGGTATAGGTGTAAGGTCTTAAAAAATTTTAAACTTTGAGATTGTTTCGCCTTCGGCTCGCAATGACAAATTGCATAAGTGTCATTGCGAGGAGCGTAAGCGACAAAGCAATCTATACTAAGGAGGTTTATATGAGGAAAAGTTCTTTTGTTCTGATGTTGGTGATGTTTTTTGGTATTGGATTCTCTCTCCTCGATGCAGAGGCAGCGTCCGAAGCCTCATTCCCCTCGGACTGGAAAAAATGGATAAGTGTCTCGACAACACTAACTGAAATCGGCGCACTTCCGGGGTGTGACGCCGATGTCAGCAAACTCCCTCCCATTTATCAGGAGACTGTTGCAACCTTCTGCGGAGTAAGACAGGGCGGTCCCGGTAAGGTTGCCGTTCTGGTAAATCCTTCTGCAATGGATGTTTATAAAACAAGAAATGGAAAATTTAAGGACGGCTCGAATATGATTCTGCATTTAAAGGATATGAAGGTGTTTTTTGTTACAGGACATAAGGGCGGGAATGCCGCCTATGGCGTATTTACGGAGGAAGGCAAAGATATAACTGCTGCCGATGGTCCTCTATCTGTAAAGACCTGCAGAAACTGTCATACGGGGTATCAGGCGTTCTGTGTAAGCGGCCAGTGCGGGACGATTAAGAAATAAGGAAATTGAAGATTGACTATTGACGATTGAAAGGAATATTTTTTCAATTTTCAATTTTCAATCTTCAATAGTCAATTCTTTTTAATCAGGGGTAAAATATGAAAGCGATAAACATTCGGGTTATGGTTTTTATTGCTATTATCGGCGTGGTGCTGCTCTCTCTTATAAGTGTCGGCGGTGTTCAGTATTTAAGCGATGTGAAAATGAAGAAGCAGCAAATAATTGACAAAAGCATGATCTCCCTTCAGCCGATACTTAATCTTGCGTCGAGGAGCATTGACGGCGGCAATCTGATGAATTTAA
>CAYMMR010000359.1:0-2381 GCA_964391545.1 uncultured Nitrospinota bacterium
TCCCCGGCCGGGAATTCACCACGATAGACCATGATATTCGACAATGTCCCCTTCAGTTCCTGTGATGAGGCAAAGTTTGATGCTAATACGACAGACATTATAGTTGCTATAAAGATTATTAGATTTTTTCTTTTCATAACCTATTCTCTTTTTATAGTTTTAGGTTCAAAAGCATAACATCAAAAAAACTCTGTTATTGAACAGCCTCATCTATCTTTAATGAACTGCTTGCCATTAGGAGAAATTGGAGCTTCGCACTGTCAGTTTCTCAATCTCCCCTGCAAGAACATTTGCGGATATAGGTTTAACAAGGTATAAAGATGCGCCCATCTTAATTGCCTTCTGTTTATCGTTGTTGTTATTTTCATGTGTCAGCATGATAACGGGGATATTTTTATAATCCGGCTCTCTCTTTAAAGAATCTATAAGCTCAAGTCCATCCATCTGCGGCATATTTAAGTCTGTAACAATAATATCTACCTTTGAAGACGGAAGCTTTTCCAGCGCATCTATCCCGCTTTTTACCGATACCACATTAAATCCCCTTATCTTCAGAATATAGGTAATCAGCTTTCTCTCGCTGTCGCTGTCTTCTACTACCATGATATTTTTAGATATAACAGCATCTATTTCCTGGTTTATCGGCATCG
Organism: uncultured Nitrospinota bacterium; assembly: GCA_964391545.1. GTDB lineage: Bacteria > Nitrospinota > Nitrospinia > UBA9942 > UBA9942 > JACQEW01. Next base: position 651 of record CAYMMR010000359.1, read on the forward strand.
TAAATACAAACCTTGTCCCTTTGCCGGCTTCGCTCTCAACCCATACCTTTCCGCCGTGATATTCCACTATCCTTTTGACTATCGGAAGACCGAGACCTGTGCCTTTCTTAATTCTCCTGTTATCGCCATCCACCTGAACGAATCTCTCGAATATCTTGTCATGGTATTCCTTAGGTATGCCGCAGCCCGTATCTTCTATAGATACCTCGATATGTGCCTTTTTTCTTACGAGAGATGCGGTAATGCTCCCTCCCTTAGGGGTAAATTTAATGGCATTGCTCAGAAGATTCGCCACAACCTGTCTTATCTTGCCATTGTCGCCGGTAACAGGCGGTATGTCTTCCGGCATAATGGATTTTAAGCCGATTTCATTTCTCTCCAATTCTCCATAAAATGTCAGTAAAAATTCGCTGATTATGCACTTCATATCTACAGGCTCCTGTTTGAAGATTACCCTGCCCGATTCTATCTTCTCCAGATCGAGATAATCGTTTATTATATTTTCAAGTCTTATGCTCTCCCTTTTGATTATATCCAAAAAATCATCTACCTTTTTAGTTGTTTCGGGTCTGTCTTTATACATAGAAATCATATCCGTATATGCCATGATAGATGTAAGCGGAGTCCTTAAATCGTGGGTAACGATGTTCAGGAAATCGGTCTTCTGCGCGTCCAGTTCTTTGAGTTTTTCGTTTGCTGTGCTTAATTCTTTATTCAACAGCTCATCTTCGTATCTGGCGTCTTCCAATTGTTTGTTAATCGCCTCCAATTTTTTTAATGACTTCGCCTCTGCCTCCGCCTTTATCTTATCCGAGCGGGTCTTATGGAGATATGCAGAAAACCCGCCGATAACCGCAAGAAAAAGAAGCATCACCTTCTGTCTCCTCTTCTCGAACTCCTTTATTCTGCGGGTAATTTCTTCTGATGACGATTCTATTACCGTAATCCATTTCTCGTTTATTCGGCTGGTAATTTTTTCGGATGTTGCCTCTATTACCGTAATCCATCTCTCGTTTCTTGTATTCAATATACTGCTCGCCATTAGGACATTGCTCTTTCCATGACTATAGGGTATCATCTCCGTGTAACCGGAAGGGTTCTTCAGAATCACATCTATCTCCGCTTTATGCTGCTCCTCATTAAGCCCCTGCGAGCAGAATAACAATCTTCCATTATCTGCAAACAGCATGATATGGCTGTCTTCTCCATAATTTACAGATGACAGAATGGAATATATCTCATCCATACTTATTTCCGCAAGAACCAATCCCTTTTTCTGCCCATCCTTATAAACAGCCGTCCCTATCTCTATTCCTTCCTCATGATACTGTGATATATATATCTGTCCGTCTTTCAGTTCGGTTATTTCATTAAATATCGGAAAATGGGATATATTTTCGAGGTGAGATGTTCCAACCATCACATCTCCCTTCCCGGAGACGATAGTATCCCTTTCTACACCCGCCATTTCATCCCCGCCTATACTTACAAATGTGATATGCCGGTAGATAGGGTGGTTTTCCAAAAAGGGGAGGTAGACCTTTTCAAGCCCGTCTCTCCAAAAGGTTATCCCTTTTTTATCTCCCGAATCTATTGCATTAATCAGGTTTGTCAAGGCAAAGGGGTGTGCAAGAAAATGCACATCCTTTTCAGCATCCTTAAATACACCATCTATTTGAAGTGCGATTATCTTTGTTACAAGCTGCTGCTCTTTATTGAACTGCTGCTTCG
>CAYMMR010000360.1:0-2366 GCA_964391545.1 uncultured Nitrospinota bacterium
CTTAAACACATCATCATCTACACCCTTCTCGGAATCGCTGCTGCGGTTACGGGCATCGGCATCCTCGCATATAGCAGCTCTCCCTACACAGGATTGAGATTTTATGTATGCGAAGGGAAACCCTGCATCAAGGCTGTGGATGAAGGCTCTCCCGCGCAAAGGGCAGGGATAAAACCCGGCGATGCCATCGAGGGTATCGCCGATATTATCACCCCCGATTTTGCATTCAGCATTGACCCTGATTACATACGAGCGGATGAAGACCTTAAAACCTTCTGGACAATCCAAAAATCCCTCTCCGAAACAATCTCTACTGGAAAGACACTGAATATTGCCATTCAAAGGAATGGAGAGAGATTTACCGTTCCCCTTACACCTGCAGAGCCTCCCCCTCTCTTACAAAGAATGGACAGGGATGCTTTTCTTCTCTATTTCTTTTGGATACAGATAATCCTATCCTATCTTATAATCAGAAAGAAGTTTAATGAAATAACCCTCGTATTTTTTGTATGGTCATTTACTATTATAAGCGATATGACAGTTATTTTTCAGTATCGTGACATCTTCTTTCCCTATAATATTTTCAGGGCATTTTACATTATCAATCATATAGGAATTATTCTTTTCCCAATTCTCCTTATTCATTTTGCCCTTATATTCCCATACAGGAGAGGGTTTATTGTTAGATACCCATATATCATAAAACTCTTATATGGAATCGGGGGCATATTAATATTCACAGACCTTTCCGGGATATACAGAATGTCTAATACAGAATTTTCCTTTCTAATCTCTCTATCTTTTGTATTATTTCTATCCCTTCTTTTGTTCAGGCTCTTTACAGAAAGGGATATTCTCTATAAAAAACAGATTCAGTGGGTTACAGCAGGGTTTCTATCCTTCCTCGGCTCATCCCTTATCTTTGCACATATACCGAAAATCCTTTTTGGTGGGTCAATGTCCTATGAATACCTTTTCTTAATATCCATTTTTTATTCCCTCTTTCCCCTCTCTGTTCTCATTGCAATAACGAGATACAGGCTTATGGACATAGAGAATCTTATCGATAATACCGTTATATATACCGTTACATTAGGCATACTTGCCGTAGGAGATATGTGGGTTATTACATCCTTAGACAAGCTAAAATCAGAGCATCTGAAGATAAGCGACCCCCTGAACACATTTATAGCCGTAGCCTTTATCATATCAGTATATATCCCTGTCCGGAACAGAGTCCGTAATATAGTAAAGAGGCTGTTAAAAAGGGAGGTTTACGACATAAACGAGATGTCAATAAAGATGAGCCGTTACTTCATAGCAGAAACAGAGATACCTGTGGTTATGGAAAAGACAATGGGACTTATCAACAGATGTCTTCACCCGAGGGGAGGGGGTATTGTGATGTTCAATGAAGAAAAGAGATTCTTCACTCCGCTGCGCTCCGTTCAGAATGACAAAGAAATAAGGTTATTGATACAAGAATCAAAAACCCTAACCTCTCCCCAACAAATCTACCTCATGCCAATATCTCAAGAACTCCCAAAGGATTACTATAGCGGAGTCATTATACCCCTTATAGGCTCACCCGGCACAATAGGGGCAATTATTCTAAAAGGAAAACACTCCGATAAACTCTACAGCACAGAAGATATAAACCTATTGATCATGATAGCAGGACAGACATCCACAGCAATAGAGATTATAACCGCAAAACAGGGAGAGAAGAAGAAAGAAGAGGAGATAAGAGAAGAAAGGGAGAGAATATCGAGGGAGATACATGACGGCATAGGAACGGCATTTACAAATGCCATAGTAATGACGGAGATAATTGGAGACAATGGGAAAGGCAAAGATATAGAGAGCCTTAAAACCCTTCTTTCGGAAGGGCTTACAGAATTAAGAGAGCTGATATGGGTGGTAGAAGACAAGAGCTATACCCTATCGGATATAGCATCGCACATAAAAGATAAAGCAGAAAAGCTTCTTGAGATGAATAATATAAAGCACAATATAAATGTCGAGATAACCCCTCACCTCAATCCTCTCCCCACAGTGGAGAGGGAGGTTAGGGGCAGGGGAAGCATCATATCACCAAAGAAGAAGCTGAATATGGTGAGGCTCATGCAGGAGGCTCTCGGAAACATCATCAAGCACGCGGAGGCAACAGAGGTTGCTATAAGCATAAAGGAGAAGGACGGCAAGATAACGATGGAGATTAAAGACAACGGCATAGGATTTGACTCATCAACTATGCAGTCTAAGGGCTACGGATTAAGAAACATGAAGAACCGCTGTGATGAGATGGGAGCTGAGTTTAAGATTCGTTCCGAAATAGGCAAAGGAACTGAGATTGTGGTGGAAAT
>CAYMMR010000361.1:0-2324 GCA_964391545.1 uncultured Nitrospinota bacterium
ATTGAGATTGCTTCGGCTTCGCCTCGCAATGACAACGAAGAATCGCTCAATTTAGATTATAATAATTGGTTAATCACCCTTCAAATTATACTTTTTCATCATCCTGTAAATGGTCATTCTCGGTATGCCTGCCTCCTCAGCAGCCTTTGTTATGTTATTGTTATTTTTCTTTAAAAGCCCGCTCAGATAATCTTTTTCAAAGGATGAAAGCCATTCTTTTTTAGCATCCTTAAAGTTCACAACCCCCTTAGTCCCCCTTAACAAAGGGGGATTGAGGGGGTTGTCCCCCTTAACAAAGGAGGATTGAGGGGGTTGTCTTACATTATCAGGCAAATCTCTGGGTATTATCATTCCTCCATCCGAAAGGGATACTGCCCTCTCTATAACATTCTGAAGCTCCCGGACATTCCCGGGCCAGTTGTAGTCTTTAAGCATCTCTACAGCTTCATCGGATATACCCTTATCAGCGGCAGAAAAATTTTTCAGGAAAGAATTGCAAAGAAGCGGTATATCATCCGTCCTCTCCCTTAAAGGTGGAAGCAAGATAGAGATAACATTTAATCTAAAAAAGAGGTCTTCTCTAAATTCCTTATCCTGTATTGCACGACTCAGGTCTTTATTGGTAGCGGAAATAACCCTTATATCAATATCGATGAAACTCCTGCCTCCTACCCTCCTCAACTGTCTCTCCTGCAATATCCTCAAAAGCTTTGCCTGAAGATTCGGCGTAAGCTCTCCTATCTCATCGAGGAATAATGTCCCGCCGTTTGCAGTCTCGAACATCCCCTGCCTCGATGTATGCGCGCCGGTAAATGCGCCCTTCTCATGGCCAAATAGTTCTGACTCAAGGAGGTTTTCCGGCAAAGAGGCACAGTCTACAGGAACAAAGGGTTTTTCCGCCCTATTGCTGTTTGCATGAATACAGCGGGCAATCAATTCCTTCCCTGTCCCGCTTTCGCCAAGAAGCAGGATATTTGAATCCGTCTTCGATACCCTTCTCACTATATCCAGAACATCCTTTATCTTCCGGCTCTGGCCGATGATATTGTCATATTTGAAATGCTCATGCAGCTGCTCTTTTAAATTTTTATTCTCCTCTGCCAATCTCCTTTGATTGAGCGCCCTCTCCACTGTTATCTTTAACTGGTCTGCAGTAAAGGGTTTCGGCAGGTAATCGAAGGCTCCTGCCTTAACCGCATCTACGGCAGACTCTATAGTAGCAAAGGCGGTAAAAATGATGACAGGCGCATCGGGATTTTCACCTTTTATCTCTTTAAGCAGTTCAAGCCCATTTTTACCGGGCATCTTCAAATCCGTTATTATTAAATCCGGTAATTTCTCCTTTATCATATTCACAGCCTCGTCTACATTCGAGGCAGCAAGGCAGGTGTAACCGAGATTATTTAAAATCCTCGAACAGTTCTCGAGCATATCAATCTCATCGTCTACTATTAGAATTTTATCGGACATATCAAATCAATTCCGGCTCATAGGGTTCAATAGACTCTTTTACAACCGGAGGATTAATAAGACGGGCAAGTTTCTTATCCCTTTTTATAGTCTTTGCAAGCTCCAGTGTCTTTTTCTTTTCTTCCTCTGTAAGCAGCTTGTATAACTCGGTTATATCATAGTCGTCTTTCAAGCTGCCTGCCCTAAGTTTTGCGGCAATAAGGTAAGGTTTTGAAAGGACAGGAAAAGATATATTTTTTAATTGTCTTGCAGTCTTTACACCTTCGAGCTCCCATTTATATTTTACAACGATAAAATCAATCCGTGAATATTCGCCGTTCCTGTCATGGATAAAAATAACATCGTGCTTAAAGGGGTCTTCGATGTCCCTGCTTCCCCTAATAAATTCTATCTCAAAATTATCGGGTATTACATTCTTTAGCAGCTCGACAAAAGCAGAGGTATTTTCTCTATGAATCGTTTCCGTATATATATAAAAATCCACATCTGCGGTTGTCCTTTCGACTCCATGTGCTATTACGCCATATCCCCCTATAAGCGAGATATTAACTTCACCATGCTTCCTTAATAGCTTGACAATATCATCTACGAGCTTTAAGGTATCTTCTATAGACCTCATATTCCTTTACACCTTCTGTTTTTGACATTAATGAAATAATATCATTAAAAACCATATTCATCCTCTTTATACGGTCGAGAGGCGTTAATGACAGAAATTCTTTTTTCATATCTTCTCTTTTCCGCTGCATTGCGTTTTTCATAATATTTACCTCTTGCATAATTGTATCATAGACTCCCCATTTCCACCACAATCTCAGTTCCTTTGCCTATTTCGGAACGAATCTTAAACTCAG
>CAYMMR010000362.1:0-2319 GCA_964391545.1 uncultured Nitrospinota bacterium
CAGGGCATGTTGAAAAATGTAAATAAATGGGATAGCATGATTCTAAATACAAGATGGACTCCATTGCATTAATCATATTTTTAATCACATACGCAGGCGTGGCAATCGGCGGGATTCCGGGTCTTACCCTTGACAGGACAGGGATCGCGCTGCTTGGCGCCATCGGTATGATTGCAGCAGGCGTGCTGTCCACTCAGAACGCAATCCTATCGATTGACATATCCACCATACTGCTGCTCTACGGGCTTATGGTTATATCGTCACAATTCAGGCTCGGCGGGTTTTATACATGGACTGCTTTAAAAATTACAAAGTTTATGGACAAACCCGATAAGTTCCTTTTTGTAATGATGGGCGTAAGCGCAGTATTTTCGGCCGTTCTCGCAAACGATATAGTCTGTCTTGCCTTCACGCCTGTTTTGACCGTTTCTTTGCTGAAGGCAGGTCTTAATCCTATCCCCTTTCTCATCGGGCTTGCTGTTTCGAGCAACATAGGCTCGGCAGCCACGATTATCGGCAATCCCCAAAACATGCTGATAGGTCAATTGGGAAAACTCGATTTCGGACATTTCTTCTTATGGTGCACACCTCCATCCATTCTTGCTCTCATAGCGGCATATTTTATTATAAAGGTAATTTACCCCCGCACCTATTCCCAGCGATTGCCGATGCCCATTCAGGACAGTTCAACTTTCACAGAAATAGGTGTGGGGGTTATTGAAAGGCGGGCATGGCAGCCATTTAATAAGCATCAGAGCATGAAGGGCATAATAGCCACGGCTATCCTGATTATACTCTTCTTTACCCCTATACCAAGGGAGATAAGCGCCATAAGCATTGCAGGGCTTCTGCTTTGCAGCAGGAGTATGCACACCCGCTCGATACTCGGACTCGTTGACTGGCATCTGATTACCTTATTCTGCGCCCTCTTTATTGTGATAAAGGGGATAGAGACGGCAAACCTGCCTTTTATAATCGTAGAAAATCTTAAAAACATGGGCATTGATATTCATAACCTCTATATCCTCACCATGCTCTCTACTTTGTTGAGCAACATTGTCAGCAATGTCCCTGCAACAATGCTCCTTACAAAATTCCTCGACCCTTCCGACCATATACAGTGGTATGTCCTCGCCCTATCGAGCACTTATGCAGGAAACTTAATAACCATCGGCAGTATCGCAAACCTTATAACATTTGAGCAGGCAAAGGAATACGGAATCAATATAAGCTTTAAAGAGCATGCAAAGGCAGGGATACCCGTAACAATCGCATCGCTGATTATTATGGCGCTTTGGATAATTTTCTATCAAACTACAGGTTAAAAACAGGTAATGCCTTTTTTACCTACCTATCTCTTTTGTAAAGCCATCTGCAATCCCTTGCACCCTAACCTCATATCCCATATCACAAGCCTTTTGCAAATCAGAAATCGCCCTGCCCATATTGCCTGATAGAAGATATGCAATTCCACAAATTGACTATTTTTAGACTCAAGAGGGGTCAGGAATACCAAGCTGTCTGCATATTTTAATTGCTAATAAATTGGCAATTTCAATATGTCGAGGGACTGTTGTTATACGATTTGGCTCTGCAAGGTTTATATATCTGCTGTGTTTAGCCCCTTCACGCAAGAGAACACAGCCATGCCGCTCAAGATGCCTTATTAATTCCTTGCGTTTCATACCTCTATTTCTTCTACAACTACATCCCTTTCCGGTAATTTTGAAAGATCAACGGGCTTTTGCATTTCTAAAACAGCATCAACGAGGTTTTCTTTAGCCTCTTCTATTGTCTTTCCTTGTGTCAAAGCCCCTGGCACATCATCGGTCCACGCCACCCACCAGCTACCATCTTTTACAAATGTTGCCTTAACTTTCATTTTTTATCACCTCCTGATTTATTTTATCACACTGCCTTTTTCAGGCAATCCTGCATTATCTTTTTACAAAATACTTTGCATTACTATTAACCCAAATCATCCATTTTCCTTTTTCTCAAGAGAGAGAATCTTCTCAAGTTCAACTATCAAAGGTGGAAGGTCTTTTGTAGCTGTATCCCAAACAATATCAAGGTCAATATCAAAGTAACTATGTATGAGGTGGTGACGCATGCCAATAATATCCAACCATGGAATATTTATGTATTTATCTCTGACTTCAGTAGAAACCTTATTGGCTGCCTCACCAATAATCTCAATATCCTTGAGCAGAGAGAGAACAAGCATTCGATTATTGTCAAGATCGCTTCTCGATCTGTTGGCAACAAAAGACATTGCCTCTTTAGCCGCATCAAACATATGCTGTAAACGAATAATAT
>CAYMMR010000363.1:0-2307 GCA_964391545.1 uncultured Nitrospinota bacterium
GCGAAGGGTTCGGAATGACAGTTTGCTGCTTATTTGCCTATTTCGCAACTCCCTCGCCAAAAATAATCCTATTGCTTCTTTTAGTGGTTTATCTGTGCGCTATTCAAATTTCCCTCTTTTTCAGGTCAACAATACTATAGATACTACATATTGTGGTTATTTTTAAAAAAATATACAAGTAATTGTATTTTTTCCTTTACAAGAATCCCGTCCTGTGATATTTTAATGCCTAAAATCATTTTTCAGTGTGAGCTAAACAAGAGGAGATATATATGTATTTTAAATCTCTCGAATTGACAGGTTTTAAATCCTTTGTGGATGAGACAAAGCTGGAGTTTGACCCCGGTATTACCGCTATTGTGGGACCGAACGGCTGCGGCAAGAGCAATATATGCGATGCCATAAGATGGGTTCTTGGCGAGCAGAGCTCAAAACTGCTCCGCGGCGCTAAGATGGATGATTTTATATTCAATGGAAGCGATGGCAGAAAGCCGCTGAATATGGCAGAGGTATCCCTCACGGTTACGAATCTTAACGGCGCCGTAACAGCGCCAGAACTTTCGGCTTATGAAGAAATTACTGTGGCAAGGAGGCTCTTCAGGTCAGGGGAAAGCGAATATTATATAAATAAGACCCCGTGCAGGCTCAAGGATGTAGTAGACCTATTTCTCGATACAGGGGTAAGCACAAGGGGCTTCTCCATAATAGAGCAGGGGCAGGTAAACAGGATTATAAGCTCGAAGCCCGAAGACAGGAGATTTATCATCGAAGAGGCTGCGGGCGTAATGAAGTATAAGCATAGGAGAAATGCCGCTATACATAAGCTCGAATCCTCACAGCAGAATCTCCTTAGAATCGGGGATATAGTGGGAGAGCTCGAGAGGCAGATGAACTCGCTAAAAAGACAGGCTAATAAGGCAGAGAGGTATAAGAAATACAGGGGGGAGATGAAAGAGCTTGGGCTGAAACTTCTATCTTCTGAAATAAAAAATGTAAGGGATACGCTGTTAGGCACGGAGACCGAATATAATTCCTATAAAGAGAAGGAAGCAGAGGCATCTGCAAGAAGTTCCTCTGCAAAGAACAGACTGGAGACTTTAAGAACCGAATTGACGACCGAGGAGAAAGCCCTGTCGGGCTTAAAGCAGGAGGAATTCGAGCTTGTGAGCAGGATAGAGAGGGATGAGGAGCATATCGAGCTTATGAGAAAACGGCTCGATGACCTTTCTGATGAGGATATAAGGGCAGGAGAGGAGATAGAGGGATTAAAGAAAGAGATAGAGATAAACGACAGCCGGTATAAAGACAGAATTGGAGAGATGGAAGGCATAAAGCTGCGAATAGAAGACACAAAGAGGCTCTATGAAGAAAAAGAGGGGAGCCTGCACGGGATGAATAAAGAATATAGGGAAAGGCAGTCGGCAGTCGAGGCGCTCGATGCCGGGATTATAAGACTTATTGGACAAATCTCGCAAAAGAAAAATACGCTTACATCCCTCGATACGAAGCTCGACCTTCTTCAAAAAAGAAAAGAGAGAATGCTGCTCGAAAAAAGAGAGATAGAGGAAAATATAACAAGGAGCCGGGAGTCGGAAATCAGGAGCCATGAGTCATTGCTAAAAATTAAAGGGCAGTTGGAGGGACTCAAAAAAGAAAAAGAGGAATTGAGCGGTGAGTGGAAAGTTAAGAGCGAAGAACTGAGAATTACAGAGGAAGGGTTATCGGAGATAAAGACAAGGCTCGAATCCCGCACCTCCCTTCTCGGTTCCCTCGAGGATCTTCAGGCAAATTACGAAGGTTATGAAGACGGCGTCCGGTCTGTGATGAAATCAAAGGAGAGCGGCAGCCTTAACGGGGTCCACGGTGTGCTGGTGGATTTTATCGAGGCATTGCCGGAGTTCGAAACGGCAGTCGAGGCGGTTTTAAGCGGCAGGCTGCAGGGTGTCGTGGTGGATGACCACGGCGAGGGGATGAAGGCAGTGGAGTATCTGAAATCCCAAACAGCAGGCAGGGCGCAATTCATTCCTCTTACTCTGAGAAATATCAGCAAAAGCGGATATACGCCGAACGGCAGCAGCGGGGTAATCGGGAAAGCGTCGGAGCTTTTAAAATGTACGGAAAAATATAAAAATATTCTCGACAGCCTTCTCGGCGATGTGCTTATCGTAAAGGATATGGAAAGCGCATTGAATATAACCGCTTGAAAACGGCCCCAAAATTCTAAAGTTCCCCCGAAACACTTAACCCCAAGAGCGGCCAGTAGGGACGGGAATGGATATTGATTCAAATGCAGCGATCTTTTTCCCC
>CAYMMR010000364.1:0-2303 GCA_964391545.1 uncultured Nitrospinota bacterium
GCCTCGGATTTATCGATGAAGATACGATAATCAATTTTTTAGCCCGTCAGCTTAATTTCCCCGTTGCCGCCATATCGGAAATGCAGGTCGGCGATGAAGTCATAAAGCTTGTCCCTTACGAAACCGCAAAGGAGCATTTCCTCTTTCCTATTGCAATAACTGACGGCGCCATATCCATTGCCATGTCCGACCCCACAAATCTAAGGGCGGTCGAAGACATGCAGATAAAGACAAAGCTTTCCGTAAAACAATTCATAGCGAAAGAAAAAGAGATAGCCGACGCATTTAAAAAATACTATAAGATAAGCGACGAGGAATACGGCAGTTTCTTTAAAAAGGTCGGCGAAGAGAAAGAAGAAAAGGTGGTTTTACAGGAGGTTGATGATTTCGGCTCCCTTGTATCCGAGGTAACCGATGAGATATCGATAGATAAAGGAGAGGAAGGAAGAGAAGCCGAAAAACAGGGAGAAATAGGGGCGAATGCCGCGCCTATCATAAAACTGGTAAACGGCATATTGATAAAGGCTATTAAATTAGGTGTCAGCGATATTCACATAGAGCCCTTTGAAAAAATCTTCTATGTCCGTTACAGGCTTGACGGCGCCCTCTATAAATCCATGAACCTCCCTCTACAGATAAAAAATGCCATTATTTCAAGAATAAAGATCATGTCCAATCTCAATATTGCAGAGAGGAGGGTTCCTCAGGACGGCCGTATAAAATTGAAGTTCGGGGCAAAGGCTATCGATTTTAGGGTATCCGTCCTGCCGACACTATGGGGCGAGTCTATAGTAATGAGGATACTTAACCCCGACTCGCTGATGCTCGATTTTACAAAACTCGGGTTTTCACAGGACGCCCTCCGTAAATTTAACAGGGCTATCGAGAGGCCGCAAGGTATGATTATCATCACAGGTCCGACTGGAAGCGGAAAGACGAATACGCTTTATTCGGCAATCAACAAATTGAATACAGTAGATGTAAAGATTTTAACTGCCGAAGACCCTGTGGAATTTAATTTTCCCGGCATCAATCAGGTTCTCGTGAGGAATGAAGTAGGGATGACTTATGCTGCCGCATTAAAGGCATTTTTAAGACAGGACCCGGAAATAATCCTTGTGGGAGAGACAAGGGATATGGAGACCGCCGAGATAGGAATAAAGGCAGCTATGACAGGTCATCTCGTTTTTACGACGCTGCATACGAACGATGCTCCGTCTTCTATCGGCCGTATCATCGATATAGGAATTCCTTCTTACATGGTTGCAGCAGCAGTAAACTTGATATTGGCGCAAAGACTTCTCCGCAGAATCTGCACAAACTGCAAACAGCCTGTAGCCGAGTTGCATAAAGAAGAGCTTATAGAAGCGGGATTTCCCGAAGCCGAGGTGCCGTCGCTGCAAGGAAAGATTATGTACGGGAAGGGGTGTCCTAAGTGTAACGGGACAGGCTATAAAGGACGGGTAGGCGTTTATGAAATCATGGAGATAACAGAGGAGATTCAAAAGGCTATTGTGTCCCGCGCACCGGAAGATATGCTCAGAAAGATTGCCATAAAAGAAGGTATGATTACACTGAGAATGGATGCCCTTAATAAAGTAAGGGAAGGAATTACTACAGTAGAGCAGGCGCTCGAGAATACAGTTATAACAAAAGAGGCGCTTCCTGCCTATCTTTTAAACCCCGACGAACTATCCTTCGAGGACGGAGACCTTATCATAAAAGAAGGGAATACGGATAAGAATTTCTATCAATTGATTCAGGGACAGCTCATGATTTCAAAGAATAATACGTGTGTGGGAGAAATAACCCAGCCGGGTGAATATTTCGGCGAGATGAGCGCGCTTACGAATGAGCCGAGAGCCGCTACTGTCAGGGCAAAGGGGAAAAGCATTGTAAAGGTATTCCCCGGAGAAAAGCTGAAAGAGACGATTGAAAACTATCCGGATATCGCCTTGAGGATAATAAATTCCCTCATTAGAAGAATCAACGACACCGATAAAAAATTGGCTGCATTTGGGAAACCCGAGTAGTATTTGTAAAATTCTTGCTTTCCCGTCAAGAAAAGTCAAAAAACTTAGAACACGAATTTCACGAATATACGAATGGCACGAATAAAGACATTTATTTAACAGGGATGCACAGGATAATCAGGATTTTCTTTTATCTTGTCCATTCCTTCGCTGCCTTCAGGACAGGCTCTGTATATCCATGTTTGATTTTTTTGTGTAATTCGTCCATTCGTGCAATTCGTGTTCAAGTCTTTTGTTTTTTGGTTGTAGCTCTGCTACGCTGTGTCATCT
>CAYMMR010000365.1:0-2286 GCA_964391545.1 uncultured Nitrospinota bacterium
GCTTCCCCTTCGCTCCGCTCAGGGCTAAAGGCTCACTCGCTCGCAATGACACACATAGTAGAAGTGTCATTGCGAGGAGCGTAAGCGACGAAGCAATCTAATTAAACGATTCGGTTTATGCCTTGCCGAATTTCTTTTCGATTCGAATGCCAATTTTCGTAAGAAACTCATTTGGCAGTTCCCCGCCTGCAAAGATGTAAACATAGTCGTTTGGAATTATGGTCTGCCTTTCATCTGTTGCAATAGTTACATCTTTTTCTTTAATCTCTTTGACATTCGATTTGAATATAATCTTTAGACAATTTTTAGAAAGCATTTCGTCGAGCCGCTGTTTATTCATAGGTTTTATACGGCCGAAGGCATCGCCCCTGTATGACAGCACAACATTATTTCCGGGCTGGTTTGCCAAAGCCATAGCAGCCTCTACCGCGCTGTCTCCGCCTCCGACAACGAGGATATTCTGATTCCGGTGCTGCTCCGGGTCTAACAGCCGATATGTTACTTTTGACATGCTCTCTCCAGGAGCGCCGAGTTTTCTCGGTGTGCCTCTGCGTCCTATAGCAAGAACAACCGTTTTGGCTATATATTCGTTCTTTGCGGTTATTACCCTGAATTGTCCGTCTTCACGCTTTAAATCGTCCATTTTCTCGTTAATATTTATCTTTAAGCCTGTTTTTTTAATTACGGTTGTCCATAAATCGAGCAGCGCCTCTTTGGTTGTCTCCTTTATTTTTACCTTTCCATACATCGGTAAATCCATAGGAGCGGTCATTACTATTTTGTGTCTTGGATATTGTAAAACTGTGCCTCCTATATCGTTCTGTTCGATGGTTAAGAATTTCAGTTTGTATTTCATGGCAGCGAGGGATGCAGAGATTCCTGCCGGTCCTGCGCCAATAATCAACGTATCATAAAGATCTTTACCTTTACCTTTTCCTTCTCCTTTACCTTCTCCTTCTCCTTTACCTTCTCTTATGTAACATGAGATATATTCAACTGTCTCTCGTCCTTGTGTAATGGCATTCTTGATAAGACCCATGCCTCCCAATTCTCCAACGATAAAGATGCCGTTTATATTTGTTTCAAAATTGGGAGTTATATAAGGGATTTCTACGCCTCTGGTCTCTGTGCCGAATACCAGTGTAATTGCGCCTATTGGACAGGCTGCCGCGCATGCGCCGTGTCCTATACAGCGGGATGCGTTAATTAAAGCTGCCCTCCCGTTTACAAGCCCCAGAATATCCTTTTCAGGACATGCCTTTACGCATGCCGCTGTGCCTATGCACTTTGCAGGGTCAACATAAGGATGGATATGGACAGGCTCATGCAGCCCGTATTCCTTTGCCTTGATTATTTTTTCCTCGACCTTCCTGGATTTTCTCTTGGTATAGAGGAGATAGATTTCTATAGCAAAAAATATGATTACCAACGATATTATAAAAGTTAAAATATTCCACCTCCATAAATAGCTGTTATTTATTATATAATGAATATATACAAGCCCAAAGATTTTTTTGCCTTCCTATTTATTTTAGATGAGGTTATACTTATAAAACATATTTATGAGACATTCCCTTAAAATAGGATTGAGCTTTGGCCTTACATCCGGGATAATTACGACACTTGGGCTGATAATAGGCTTGCATTCCGGCACCCATTCGAAGGCTGTTATTATCGGAGGCATATTGACCATAGCGATAGCAGACGCTTTTTCCGATGCCCTGGGTATCCATATTTCGGAAGAGTCCGAGAATGCCCACACTGAAAAGGAGATATGGGAATCAACGGCAGCCACATTTTTGTCGAAATTTATCTTTACCCTCTCCTTTGCCGTTCCTATTCTTCTGTTTCATCTTTCAACAGCAGTTATTATAAGCATAATTTATGGCTTATTTACGCTAAGCATTATTAGCTTATATATTGCCAAAGAGCAGGGGGTAAAGACTTGGCGGGTAATTTCGGAACATCTGATTATTGCCTGCGTCGTTATAATTGCAACACATTATACCGGAAAGTGGATAGGGTCGGTTTTTAATTAGACGATACTGAAAAAGACGAATAAGCCATGATAAAGCATCTCATATAGGAGAAGCTTTGCTCTCAAGTTTGATAGTAGAGTCGATACATATTTCAAATGAAGATTTTATAAAGGGCTGGTGAGGTTATTTGGTAACGATAATAGTTATGGCACTACCAAGAATTGCTTGATTTGAGTATAGGTTTTGGTTACTTATGCAGGCGATCCACTTAAAATATAGTTAAGTTATTTATGGGACTATCCATTAG
>CAYMMR010000366.1:0-263 GCA_964391545.1 uncultured Nitrospinota bacterium
AAGCAATTAATTTATCTTTCGTTTGTCCTGAAGGGATTTGATTATGTGATTTAATTGCCTCCTGAATCGCACTATCTATGTCTCCTGATAATTCATAGGTATTTGCAAGTTGATAATTAATCGATGGGGCTTCATGGGTTTTCAGGGCATCTTTTATCTCATAGACAGCCTTTTTTAGAAATTCTCTATCCCCATTTCTCTTTGCAAGATTTGTATAGACAATTCCAAGATAACCCCGTGCTTCGCCATCTGAACTATCCAGC
>CAYMMR010000366.1:273-2248 GCA_964391545.1 uncultured Nitrospinota bacterium
CTTTAAAACCTTGTTGAATTTATCAACTGCCAAATAGGGGAAATTCTTTTTCAAAGATTCTTTTCCTTCCTTTTTATAAATATCTGCCCTTACCAAACCTAAAACTGAGTTAATGGCAAAGATTGCTATAAAGACGATTATAAGTTGCAATATTCTGATTTGCATTTAACAACCCCCTACCCCCTTTATTAAGAGGGATTGAATATCTACTTAATTGCACTTTAATTCTCTTTTGCCAAATTGATCACTTTATTATAAACATCATTAGATAACCAGAAATTGCCTTTTATCATAATATCATCCAACACGGGTTTTAGATTTTCAATTATCCCTTTTTGCTTTGCCCTTAAAAGACAACCAACTGTCCCGGTAAAGTTTAGTCCATAATATTCGGCAAAATCCCTTGCCTCTTTTTCATCCAGTATGACAAGGGAGGCTTTTATTTCCAATGCCAGAACAATAGCTTCTGCCTCACCTTTATTTATATCCATTAAAAGTGTTTTGTACAGCATTTCATCTTTAGCCTTTTTGATTGTTAGGAAGTCCGCTGATTTTATGACTTATGAGGTATCATATTCGCCTGCTTTAGTGACCACTTCATCCCATACATGGAAAGGGACAATGATTTTACCAAACAGAGATTTTAGTATATCAAGTCTGCTTATCGAGGCGAAATTTATCAGGGGCGTGGCATTAATGATTACATTCATCAGGAAAGCTTCTCAATGTTTTCGAGATCTTTTTCAAGGTCTGAAATATCATAATGCCTTGGTATTTTTCGTTTTCCAAGAAGATCGTGGAACTCCATAAAGCCTAATCCCGATAGTTTAATAGCATTGCCAAGTGATAGGATTTTTTCTTCATAAAGATGCACAGCAAGTTCCTTTTTAAGCTCATCTCGTCTATTACCTTTTATTTTGGCGTGGTATAAGATGTCTTCAGGTATTTCTAAGTTAATATTTTTCATAATATGATTATAGCACAGTATATTTCTTCATTTGGAATTTTTAATTTTTAGCATAGCTTCGCCCTGTCGGTTACAGAGAACCTGCCATCTTCAAAATTTGCATACCCTCTTTCCCCTCACCCTTCCCCTCTCCCCAGAGGGGAGAGGAGTTGTAGGGGGATTAAAATCTCTCTACTGAATAGCTTTCGACTTCTGCTTCTACTGAACGGCCTAATAAATCCAGTGATACAATTAGCTTCCCTTTTTCCTTGTTAAATTCTTCGTATATACCTATTGCACCTTTGAGAGGTCCTTCTATTACAATAACCTTATCCCCCTTATCCAAATATGGATGAGGTCGTGGGGTTATCCCTGCATCGAGAATAGTCTGGATTGAATGTATCTGCTCCGCTGGAATCGGCTCGGGTCTTTCTGAAAATCCAACCAGATTCACAACCCCATGGGTCTTTTTTATTTCAAGCCATGTATAATTATCAAGCTCGCATTCAACGAATAAGTATCCAGAAAATAGTGGTTTCTTTACTTTCTTCTTTCTATCCCTTCTCCTGCTCCAAACCTCAACTGTTGGATAATAGACATGAAAGGATTTACCCATTAAAAGGTCATTGACTTTCTGTTCATGATTACTCCTTGTTCTAACTGCATACCAATCTAAAGACATAATTAAAAGTTGCAAGTTACAAGTTTCAAGTTGCAAGTCCTATATCTTGCATCTTGCCACTTGCATCTTGTATCTTCCCCATAGATACAGTCAGGGCAATTAAAACTACAGACATAACTGCCGATGGCGCTATATGAAATGGGAAGCTCCCTATGGCATCAATTAAGATTGCTGCGACACCAGACATCAAACCTATTATAATTAGCTGATGGCTGATAGTTGATGGCTGATAGCTAAAAGATTTAAATACATAAACAAAATAACCAATTATCAACCATATCACTCCTGAAATCCCTATCATCTGTCTCTTATACACATCTCCGAGCCCACGAGACTAGGCATGATCT
>CAYMMR010000367.1:0-2227 GCA_964391545.1 uncultured Nitrospinota bacterium
CCGAAGAATCTAAAACATAGATTCCTCACTTCGTTCGGAATGACATTTCTGCGGTAATCTGCGAAATCTGTGGCTAATCAGGTTTTTGCTATCAAATCCTTTGCCGCATCGAGGGCGAGGAAATATCCTTTGGCGCCGAACCCCGTTATCTGTCCTGCCGCCACATCCGAAATCAGGGAGTGACGGCGAAAATCTTCCCGTTTATATATATTGGATAAATGAACCTCGATTGCCGGAATATTTACGGATAACAGCGCATCTCTGATAGCTACGCTGGTGTGCGTATAGGCAGCCGGATTAATTATGATGGCATCCACCCCGCTATCCTTTGCCGTTTGTATCTTATCGACAATCTCCCCTTCATGGTTGGATTGAAATGTCTCGAGCTCTATGGATTCTTTTTCTGCCCTGCTCCGGAGACGACTGTTAATCTCCTGCAAAGTTTCTTTGCCATATTTATCGGGCTCTCTCTTTCCCAGCAGATTCAGATTAGGCCCGTTTATTATCAATATCTTCATTATATTCCCTCTCTATATTCTTCAGCCAATTTTCGAAAATCCCGACTTTATCCGTTTTAATTCCTTTGCCCGCCGAATCCGTCTCCTGTAAATACCCATTTGCTTTTAACGGAAAAAGTCTTTCAATCTCTTCGAATGCGCCGCTGTCATCGAGAAGCTTTTCCATATCGCCTAATTCGCGGCTCGCTGTTCGGAATTCGGGGTTCGGAGTTTTAAATTCCGCATCCAAAATCCCGGAAGTAATTTTAGTTTCCTCCGAAGTCTCCTTATGCTGTTTATATAACTTTTGTAAATTTTCCTTAAGCGATTTAAAGTCTTTATTTTGCGGGGCAAGAGAGGCAAGGGACTCCATCTCTTTTAAGGCATCGTCTATCTTCCCTTTTTTTCTATAAATATCGGATAGTACCCTTCTTGCAAGGATATTGCCGGCATTCGAGTCCGCTGCCTTTCGCAGTTCCATTTCGGCATCGTCGAATTTCTCGCAATCGTAATAAGAAAGTCCCAACAGCACTCTTGCAGCCGTATAATGAGGGTGACGTTTTAGTCCCTTTAAGCAAGTTTGAATAGCGAGTTCGGGCATACCCTTTTTCCTGTATATATCTGCAAGAGGCATAAACATAAAAGAGTCGGGTTTTCTTTCGAGCTTTTTTGAATAATAAAAAACGAGAATCGAATCTATATCCCGTTTTTTTATCGTTCTTTTTTTCATGAGTCCGTTTTTATTAAGCGCTACAATAGTCTTTTTCCGAACGACTTTTTAATTTTTCTTTTGAACCGTAATGCAATATTTTAAAATAAGACAAAAGAAAAATTAACGGAAGCGAAGAAAAAGACTATTGTAGTATACTCAAAATATATCAGAGAAAAAGGCAAAGTCAAGCCCATAATTTCCCCTTTATTTCATTTCCCTTAATTTTTTTTTCAGATTCTTAAGCCTGTAACAATATTCATTTCCCTTCATATTTTTTTCTATCTGCTCCATAATCCGCTCCGGGGTATTGAATTCATTAAAGCAATCCGGTATCCTTTGGGTCATTCCAAAATACATCCTCGTAAGTGAGATGGATTGGTCCTTGATTTTCTCGTCCTTTGAATACATATCGAGCCTGAAATATGTGTCTTTGGATTGCAGATAGAGATATATGATTCCGCCCTCTCTAACCAATATATCCAACTCCTTTTTAACCGACGCTATCCTGTCGTCAATATCCTTTAAGTCATTCTCCTTTTCTATGGGTATAAGGCTTGAATTTTCTACCTCTTCCCTTCTTTTATTCAATTCATTAAGCTCATTCTCTAAATCCATCCTCTCGTTTTTTGAAAAGAATATCATGTTATTCCCGAATCCCCTGTCCTTTGAGTAAACCAGAATATCTCCGACCTCTTCTAAATAGCGGATTATATCCGGGTTTCTTATGACCCTGTGCAGCGACGAGAGGGTAAATTCTGGAGTTCTCTGCGATAATTCGATTTCAGCCTTCCTTTTTTCCTCCTCTATGTTTTTTAATTTTTCCAGACGCTGCTTATCCGCCTCGTTTAACTGCTCCTCGACCTGCGCCATCTCTCTCATCCTCTCCTCGATAGCCCGCTTTAATCCGGCGGAAAGCGCAGGGATTTCAGTCTCTTTTTCCGTAATGCCCTCGTCTGCCATAAGATCGTTATTAATGAATTTGTAAAATTAGTGGATAGTCCCACAAATAGTTTTACCA
>CAYMMR010000368.1:0-2211 GCA_964391545.1 uncultured Nitrospinota bacterium
TCTCGTGGGCTCGGAGATGTGTATAAGAGACAGTCAGAATACTATTAATAACAAACCGGGTTCATATATCGAAAAGCCGGCAAAAAAGATACTAAATAAGATTGCCGAATTGGAAGTAAAATGATTATATTTAAACTGCTCAGGGTAAGGCATTGGATAAAGAATCTCCTCATCTTTGCCCCTCCATTTTTTGGCGGGAGTATTTTTAATCCAGAAACATTGAAAATATCGCTCCCTGCCATTATAGCCTTTTCCTTTGCTGCCAGCGCTATTTACATATTTAACGATATTCACGATAGGGAATCGGATAAAAAACACCCGCTTAAAAACAGAAGACCCATAGCATCGGGAGAGATTTCTGCGGGTGCTTCTCTGATTTTCTCTTGTATTTTAATTACACTATCAACCCTGTTTTCCCTTTTAATCAATACATCTTTTGCCTATTATATCTTTTCATATCTCGGACTTAATATTTTATACACACTTCGTCTTAGATTTTTACCAATCTTTGACATATTTTCTATAGCAGCAGGGTTTATCATAAGGGTCATGGCAGGAGGTGAGGCATTCAATGTGGGAGTATCCAACTGGCTTTTTCTGTCCGTGCTTTTCATATCCATATTATTGGCTTCGGGAAAAAGATTGAGCGAGATGAGCGCTTTAAAAAACAATGCCCATCTTCAAAGAAAGGTTCTGTCCGAATATCCGGACGGGTTTCTCGAATCGCTTCTTTGGCTTACAGGGGCTGCCTCTTTGATAAGCTACTCCCTTTATACAATCGAGAAAGAGGAAAATCTTTTCTATACGGTCATTATCTCGTCATTTGGCTTAATCAGATACCTTTATATCGTGAAGATGGGAAAGGGCGAGCCTGTAGATGCCATATTCAACGACAGGATTTTATCCGTAACGATTATTATATGGATTATAGTCGTTGGATATTTGAGGTATAATTGAAAAACGATTTGCCTTTAGTTTATATAATCATACTCAATTATAATGGCTGGAGAGATACTATCGAATGTCTGGAAAGTGTATATCGAAACAGCTATCCCAACTATCGTGTGATAGTGATAGAGAACGGCTCACAGGACGGGTCGGCGGAAAAAATCGGGGAATGGATAAAAAAGAGTAAACTTGTCCCTGCATGCTTTAAGCAGGGACAAGAACCTGTTATTATTGACATCGAGAAAAATCTCGGTTTTGCAGGGGGGAATAATGTAGGCATACTGCATGCGCTCAAAAATGACGCAGATTACATGCTTTTACTTAACAACGATACAGTGGTTGAAAAAGGGTTTTTGAAGGAACTGGTAAAAATTACCAAAGATAATGATGCAGGAATAATTGGAGGAAAAATTTATTATTATGGAGCTTGTGGTGAGCGAAGCGAATCCAATAGAAATAAAATCTGGTATAAGGGTGGTAGATTAAATTGGCTGTTTGGAGGGGGTACTCATTACGGCAAGGGGAAATATGAAAAAGATAAAAATGAGGGTATCTATGAAGTAACCTTTATTACAGGATGTATGATGTTAATTAAGAAGTCAACCGTTGAAAGGATTGGCTTACTTGAAGAATCCTATTTCTTATATTGTGAAGATACAGATTACTGTGCGAGGGCATTAAAAAATCATATCAAGATGGCTGTAAATCTTTCTTCTGTTATCTATCATAAAGAGAATTCTACTCTTGGCGGGTGGAAACCGGCGCATATTTATTATCTTATAAGAAACAGATTTATTTTTATGAAAAGACATGCCCCACTATCCTTCCGTATAGTTTTTCATTGTCTTGCTGTGCTAATTGGCACAGCGCTAATATCGGGTTGGCTTTTAAATGGAAGGTTAGACCTGATTTCCGCATCTCTCAGGGGAATGAAGGATTATCTATCGGGTGTATCCGGTCCTGCAGATTTCTGATCTCCGATTAAAACCCTCGATAGAACCATTCGAGGGCAAGCATTCGGGGACAAGTTTTACCCGCTCTTTTATGAATATCTTAATCGTTACTTCCGAATTTCCATATCCAGAAGTTCCCCATGCAGGCGGCATGACCATTTTTAAGACGATTGAAAGCCTTTCCGAAAGGCATAATATCTATCTTATATCCACAATAACCGGCGAAGAAGAGACACACCTTCAAGATACGGCTAAATATTGCAAAAATATCGCTACCTTTAAGGTCTTTTATAAGGATGGTATTTTATGG
>CAYMMR010000369.1:0-2191 GCA_964391545.1 uncultured Nitrospinota bacterium
TACATTATGGAACAAAAGAAAAACTAAAAAGTCGTTCAAAAAAGTCATTTTTCAGCATCGTCTAAATAATCCTTAATTTTCAATCTTCAATCTTAAAGGGGGTATAAAATGGGCACAGGCAAGGTTATTCAGGTTATAGGACCTGTAATAGATGTGGAGTTTCCTGTTGGGAAGCTTCCTGCTATTTACAATGCAGTGAGGATAAAGAAGGGGGATTCATCCGGAGGAGATAGAAACGAGATTGTTGCCGAAGTATCGTACCATCTTGGCGAAAACACAGTAAGAACAGTAGCAATGGAGCCGACAGAGGGATTGACAAGGGGGCTGGAGGTGATCGATACGGGGGACCCGATTTCGGTGCCTGTCGGAAGGGAAATACTCGGGAGGATATTAAATGTAATCGGCGAGCCTGTGGATAAGTGCGGACCGGTTAATGCCAAAGAAAGGTATCCGATTCACAGAGGAGCTCCGACATTCGAGGATCAGGGAACGACTACGGAGATGCTCGAGACAGGAATAAAGGTTGTTGACCTGCTGGAGCCGTATATGAAAGGCGGAAAGACAGGACTCTTCGGCGGCGCAGGCGTTGGAAAGACGGTTCTTATCATGGAATTGATAAGAAACATAGCAACCGAGCATGGAGGCTTCTCCGTGTTTTCCGGTGTTGGAGAAAGGACAAGGGAAGGGAACGACCTTTATCACGAGATGAAGGAATCGAAGGTTATAGATAAGACAGCCCTTATATATGGACAGATGACAGAGCCGCCGGGCGCAAGACTCAGGGTGGGATTGACAGGCTTGACAGTAGCCGAGTATTTCAGGGATGTAGAAGGGCAGGATGTCCTTTTATTTATAGATAATATATTCAGATTTACACAGGCGGGTTCGGAAGTTTCCGCTCTCCTTGGAAGAATGCCTTCAGCGGTCGGCTACCAGCCTACGCTGGCTACCGAGATGGGAAATCTGCAGGAGAGAATTACATCAACGAAAAAAGGCTCTATCACCTCGGTTCAGGCAATATATGTTCCTGCGGACGACCTGACAGACCCTGCGCCTGCAACCACATTTGCACACCTCGACGCAACTACTGTTCTTTCGAGGAGGATTTCGGAGCTCGGAATCTATCCGGCAGTTGACCCGCTCGATTCCACTTCGAGGATTCTTGACCCGAATATTCTTGGCGAAGAACATTACAATACGGCAAGGGCGGTTCAGAGGATACTTCAGAGATATAAAGAGCTTCAGGACATAATTGCAATACTTGGCATGGAAGAATTATCGGAAGAAGATAAGATTACCGTCTCGAGGGCAAGGAAGATTCAGAAATTTCTATCCCAGCCGTTCTTTGTTGCAGAGACATTTACAGGAACACCCGGAAAATATGTCTCTCTGAAAGATACGGTTGCAGGTTTTAAGGAGCTTGTTTTGGGGAAACTCGATGATATTCCGGAGCAGGCATTTTATATGGTCGGCAATCTCGATGAGGTTATGGAGAAGGCGGAAAAACTTAAAAAGGCAGCATAATAGCTGCACTGAAAAAACCTTTCCCTTCACTTCCGTTAATTTTTCTTTTGCTCTATTTTAACCCCCCTTCCTCCCCCCTTTAAAAAAGGGGGGATTGAGGGGGGGTTTGAACAAAAGAAAAATGAAAAAGTCGTTCAGGGAAAGTTTTTTCAGTTGTATTTCTGCGGTTTTGATTTATTATGGAAAATAAAATATTGCTTGAAATCGTTACTCCGGAAAAGTTTTTATTGAAGGAGAATGTGGATGAAGTTACCGCCCCGGGCATAGAGGGGGAATTCGGCGTTCTCCCCGGGCACACGCCTTTTTTAACCACTCTAAAAATAGGAGAAATCTCCTATAAAAAAGGCAGTGAAGTTAAATATATAGCAGTAAGCTGGGGGTATGTAGAAGTCGAGCCGTCGAAGGTAACGATATTGGCAGAGACTGCCGAGATGGCGGAAGATATAGACATAAAGAGAGCAGAGGAAGAAAAGGCAAGGGCGCTGGCAGCATTGTCAAAAAAGGATACCGAAGAAAAGGACTTTAAAGTGAAAGAGGCATCGCTTGAAAAGGCAGTAGTGAGGATGCAGGTAGCTGGAAGAATTGGGAGATAAAAAATAGTGTCGAGTGTCGAGTGTTGAGTCAAGATTTTCTCTTTTTTTCTTAACACTTAACACTTAACACTTAA
>CAYMMR010000370.1:0-2140 GCA_964391545.1 uncultured Nitrospinota bacterium
TAAAAAGCCAAGACAAGGAAAAACTACGGGGCCCGGCGGAGCCGGCTCATTATCTTCCCTTGCCATAGAGCATGAAAAAAGGAATACCCCCCCCTTATAAGTGGGGGAATGGGGGGGTAAATTCTCGGCATATTGTTTTAATCTGGACATTACCTTGCCGTTTCTAAGCTTTTTATGTATAAAAACTTCGGTAGGACAGGCATTCACGCATACACCGCATTCTATGCACTTTTCAAAATCTACTTCAACCGTTTCTCCCAATTTTATACAGTCAACAGGGCAGTATTCCGAACACAACTTGCATTCTATCCCGTTGTATCTCTTCCTGATGCACTGAATCGTCGAAAGGATGATATTAGACTTGTTTAAATTGGTTAGTGTTTTATCTATCAGATTTTCAAACATATTTTTTTAGCCCCTCACCTTAATACTCTCCCCGGAGGGGAGAGGGCAGTGTGAGGGGGCTATTCCGGCAATTTAATCTCGCATGTTCCGCCCCGCCAATAAGGCGTTGATGCGGTTTTCTTTTCCGCCTTGCCGCCAGCCTTTTCCCATGCCTCGATTCCACCCTCCATATTAATTACCTTCTTTGCGCCAAACGAGAAAAGTCTTTTGGATGCCTCGAGGCTTCTTATGCCTTTCTGGCAATAAACGATTATAGTCTTGCTAAAGTCTAAGTCAGGACTAAAGTCCTGAGCTACAATCTTCTCAAGGGGTATTATAACGCTGTTGGGAATTTTCGACGCGCTGCCCTCTTCATTTACATCGAGGAAGACATATTCTGAAGGGTTCTCTTTGGAAAGGGTCATTATTTGCTGAGGAGAAAGGGATTCGTAAGCCTCTGCCGCGTAGGAGAATAAATAACAGAAAAACAGAAAATAAAAGATACCTTTCATCAATGATACACTTATCTTCATTTTATAGTGAATGCCCTCCTACTTCCTCCCTTGTTTTTTCACCTTCAGTTACAATCAGATGGGCAAGATATTTTGTGGATTCCCTTTGCCCTTCCTCCATCCTTGCCAGTGTCGCATTCTGCTTTTCAGCTATCTCTTTCTGCCCTTGCTCCATCCTATTAAGTATCTCCCTCGTATGTCTTGACTCTTCTTTAAGAGTTTTGTTATTTATCATGGCATAAATAGTCAGAAATACCCCTAAAATGGTTGTCATTGTGCTAACCAGCGCTAACATCTCCCAAAAGCTCATACAGACAACTCCTCTATTTCCGAATCTATAAATTCCCCTGTCAGTTTTAAAATCTCCGCATAAAAGGGCTGGTGGCAGTATGGAATCGCTTTACTGCAAAATTTCGGAACCCATTTGCCAATGTGATTTTTTAAAAAATCGGACTCCAGCTTAATATATTTATGGGCATCTTCCTCTCTCTTTTCCGACCATGCATTATATTCTTTATCAATCAATAAACCCATAAATTCAAATTCCACGGCTATATGGTCGGGAAGGACTTGAAATTGATTTAACGGAAATTTCTCCGGCAATTCAAAGCCGCACTCTTTATAAAATTTTTCCACTGCAATGGCAGGCTTGCAATTCAACTGTCCTTCCAATATCACAGACTCGTAAGGGGATATATATCCCCCGCCGGCAAATATCGCCGTATATTCCATAGAAAGGGCATCCAGTAAATCCTGCCCGGCAGTATTATAAAAATCTTTTCCAAAGTCTATTCCAAATTCTTTAAAGACATCCGCCATTCCATCCGACCTGACTTTTGAGAGAAATTCCGAATCTATCTCCCGGATAAAAACTCTGGAAAGGAATTTATACAACTGCCCCCGTGAAAGAGAGACTTCTGTTATTTCTGTAGTATTCATAAAAAAATATTAACACAAAGGGGAAAAAAGATAAAGAAAAAAAATCTAAAATTAACCACAGAGACGCAGAGGCACAGAGAAATAAAATCATAGGACACAGATTTTCACAGATAACAGCATAGCTGTCATTCTGAAGGCGAAGCCTGAAGCTTGTCCTGAGCGAAAGCGAAGGAACTTATAAGACCCTTCACTTCGTTCAGGTGACACTTCGTATCAGATTCCTCACGGAGCCTGCCCTGAGCGATGTTTAAGATTCCTCACTTCGTTCGGAATGACAGAGCGAAGGGTTCGGAATGACAGAGCGA
>CAYMMR010000371.1:0-579 GCA_964391545.1 uncultured Nitrospinota bacterium
GCTTGCAATAACAGCTTTACCAAACTCATTGAGTTTTGCTGGATCATAATCTGCCCGTCCTTGATCATTGATTATTTTTCGTAAGATGCTAATGATCTGGTCTTTAATCCTTCGCATGACAACTTCTCGGTTATTAGTATGCTTGAACAGCTGTAGAATAGTGCTGGCAAAGGATTGATGGCTTACTGTGTCGATATGGTTAATGAGTTTTTCTAAAGCAAGAAAATCAAATCCTAATTGAGTCCTGATAATATTCTTGCCTTATTGGGAATAAAAAGACTGCCATCTTTGCCTGATCTCACAGTGCCTGCATAAGTTATCTGCATCTCATGATTTTCTATTTCCCTTTTAATTGTTTTTATTGACGATTTATTATCCGGTAAAATTTTCAGATAAGTATAGCCCACTGCACCCACTGCCACGAGATGAAATAGTATTCCAACCAATTTATCGGGCATATCAGGCAATAAAACTTTCCCATTTTTTATTTTTCCATCAAATATTCCTATAAATGGCTTCATCTGTCATTCCTCAATGTTGTACTTTATTTGGCGGATTAAATTCATACCCGAACTTTTC
>CAYMMR010000371.1:589-2138 GCA_964391545.1 uncultured Nitrospinota bacterium
GAAACAAAGCCTTCTCCCAGCAGACTTGCCTTAAGCGGGTCTATTGGTAATCCTCGATGGTCGGTTGCTGCAATCAGAGATACTACTGGAATATTTTTATTATCTCCAAGCGAGACACATGCCCCTATTACTGCAATAGCGGAGTAATCGGTAGTTCCTGTCTTGGCAGGATAATCTCCTGTCTGTCCTATTGTAGCCTTAAGACTTCCATCTTTAGCCTGCATCCCTAATAACAGCGCTGTAGCTGATGGATTACAGTCAGAGGAAGGGAAAAAGAGTTTTGCATAAGCCTCTGCCAGAGCAGATGGTAAAATTTTTATATCCGCCCCAAGGATACTCGATAGCAATTCCCTTATTTCATACCCTGCAAACTCTTTGACAATTTGTTTAAAGTGCCTCAAAGCAGCAAGCTGGGCTGCCCTATAACTCAATCCCCTCGGTATATCAGATGGCTTGATTTCCCGGCCAAGCAGCTCACTTATAATCTTAGCGCCTAATACCCTGTCGGGCCATAAAGAATACCGGGATATTTCCTCGTCCTTTAATACACCGGCAAATCCACTAAAATTCTCAGGGTTATCAGCATAAATCAAATAGGGCAATAGCACCAAAGATACAACGCTTGATGAGTTGACAGACTTTGCAATACCGGCAGGGATTTTAACATAGCTATCGGACAAGCTTCCAATATCCTTAGGACAATAAGGACGGAGCGAGAGGTCAAGAACACAGAGTCCCACAGGTATTTGAATATTACTCACCTTTTCAAAGCCAAGCCATTTAAGATAAAGCTCGATGAGCAGGGGTTTTAATATAGAGCCGCATAGGACAGGTGTGTTATCTGTCCACATACCTCCAATCCGTGTGACCATTTTATATGGTGGTATAGCCGTAATCATTAAACCGCCAATGCTGATATTTGGGTTATTGCTTTTCAAAACCGCCTTTCTTCTTAAATCCGAAATGGCATTTCCATAAGCCTCTGTTATAATCTTATGAGTTATCCATGTCTCCCTGTCTTTAAGATAGCATGAAGATGGTGGCTGATACCCTCTAAAATATGGATAATTACCAAAGGGGGCTGTATAATTACCTTCTTTGATAAAATCAAGATAGATATTCTGTTCCTTTAGCCAGCTTACTGCCTTTGCTACTCTTTGATTTAGCAAATCATGATTATGCCGAAAAATAGATGGAGAGGACTGCATACCTGCAAGCGCTGCGCCCTCCTCGGGAGAAAGGTCTTCCGGAAACTTTCCATAAAGGGCAAGACCGCAGCTTATTATCCCCTGCTCATCCGATAGGCCGCAATCCATTAATCTTGCATATAGCGTAATAATATCATCGTGGGGAAGTCCTCTAAGATTCATGGAGAGCCTCACCTCCATTAATTTATTAAAGATACTCCTTTCCCTTAAAGCGCCTCCATTAACGAGCTTTGCTATTTGCCATTGAAGACCCGAGCCTCCCTGTAAAAATGACAATGAAAATATATTGGATATCGTCGATCTTACAACCCCTCGGAAATCGAAAGGTATCCATGTTGAGT
>CAYMMR010000372.1:0-2128 GCA_964391545.1 uncultured Nitrospinota bacterium
GGATGTGAGTGCAACAGCAATAGCCTTTGAGTTAGGCGTTGTTCCAGGCACGATTCATTTGGGTGCAGCCTATCGTTTGGGCAATACAGGCAATTCCACCAGGAGAACGGATAATGCACTCATGCTCGGGGCAAAGTATTTTATAGCACAGAATGTTCAGGTTCAGCTTAATCATGAGTCCTACAGCGGTGAGGAGAATGACGCAACAGGAAAGAAAGAGTCATTGCTTACACTGATGTTATTCTCTGGATTCTAATGCTTCGACAAGCTCACCATGCTTAATGGTGAAGCAGACAAAAAGGGGAGGGTCTTCAAACCCTCCCCTTTTTTATTTTGATTAAATTCAGATTGACATTTTGGCAATAAAAGGTTATTTATATATATGGCTAAAGATAGGAGAAAAAATCTATCAAAGGCTATTTATAATATTGGACTTTATTCTTTTACAGGACTTGTAATTGGCTACTTTCTATCTGCTACTAAAGATGTAAATATGTTGATTATTGGCAGCATATTTACTGCAATTACTTTTATTTTGGCATACTTAATCGATGTAGATGAGGAGGATAAAAAATGATATATCTTTTCTATTTAATCCCTCTTTTAGTATTTGCCACATTTGCTATATACTTCTGGATTCAA
The DNA here is from genome assembly GCA_964391545.1 of uncultured Nitrospinota bacterium. Taxonomy (GTDB): domain Bacteria; phylum Nitrospinota; class Nitrospinia; order UBA9942; family UBA9942; genus JACQEW01. The sequence continues at coordinate 643 of CAYMMR010000372.1, forward strand.
GACCATAAACACGCTTGACCATTATAAAGAATAGTATTAATATGACCAATAGAGCCATGAAAATATGGATGACAGCAATCTTTACGGCTCAAACTGTTATTATTTTAGCAATAATAAAATTTTTCTTTGTAAAGTAAAATATGGCAACGATTGCTAAATTATATCCCCTTCTCAAAGAGATGGGGCTGAATGATGAAAAGAGTCGGGATTTCATTGAAACAATAGAAGACTCTTATCAAGGTAGAATTGAACAAGAGATTAAACATCTTGTAACTAAAGAAGACCTTTTGCTAACCAAGGAAGAACTCAGAAAAGATATTGCTAATTTGAAAGTAGATATGATTAAATGGGCTATAGGTCTTTTATTGGGTCAAACAGCATTAACCCTTGCCGTTATAAGACTCTTTTTTATAAAATGAGAACATTCCGATACTACCTTCCTTCATTATTCTTTATATTCATAGCAGGATGTATAGGTCCGCTTCAGGTTGATTATAAGCCTGGACAGATTCCAGATACTTCTAAAACCAATAAACCTTTAATAGTCCTCCTTAAGCCATACATGGATTTACGAACAGGTGTAGACACTAAATATGTCGGCAAGATTAGCGCAACCGTAACTAATATGCACAGCGATAAAATCATAATGGATAAGGATGTGGCAGCCTTTGTTACCGAGGCTATGAAGACCCATTTGACTTCTGCAGGTTTTACTGTTAAGGAATCGGAAACCCCTCACCCCGCCTCTCCCCAAGGGGGAGAGGAGATAATCATCGGCGGCGAGATTAAGAAATTCAGGCTCGATATCGGCGGCAGGGATGAAATCGAAATCGAGCTTGCAAGCCGGATTACCTCAAAGACGGGAAAGATTCTATGGGAAGGCGTTATATTGGAAAAAGATGATAGATATGCGGGGGTTATGGGCAACAGCAGAAAATCAATCGGAGCGTATATCTCAAAGACGCTGTCAAAGGCTATAAATAAGACTATTGCAGAGGTAAATGTAAACATTGCAAAAAGAGATTCTTCGGCTTCGTTTCAGAATAATTTGCAACCGGCAGGAGAATCGCCTATACCCGAAGGTTCGGGAAGGCTCTTTATAATAACAGAGCCTGTGAGGGCAAAGGCATATATAGGCGATGTATATTACGGATTGTCGCCGTTATCTATAGATATAGAACAGGGTATATACGATATGGCGATAAAACTCGAAGGCTTTAAAGAAAAGAAGGAAAAGGTTGCCGTTAGAAAGGGGCAAAAAACCGAGATAGAGATAAAAATGGAGAAGGAGTAAAAGATCATTTAACCTAAACAGGGATATGCAGGATATACAGGATTTCTTTTGTCTTGTGCATCTTGGATGTCCCTGTTTAATTTTTATGGTAAAAATAAAATGAATAAATCGAGACGGCTTTTTGTTTGTTTTTTCATTGGCATATCCTTTGTTGCATTGACATCCAAATCTGCGGATGCCATTCCTGCATTT
>CAYMMR010000373.1:0-2127 GCA_964391545.1 uncultured Nitrospinota bacterium
ATAAAAAAAATATGATATTCGAGTGGATTCAATACGCAGCGCTGCTGTCTTTTATAAAGGGTATAAACATACTTCCTTTTAATCTATCCGTCAGGGTTTTAAGAGGAGCGGGGCTGCTCCTTTATATCTTGGATAAGAGGCACAGAATAACCGCTCTGGAAAATCTAAAGGCATCCTTTCCCGAAAAGGGCAATGCCGAAATAGAGGGTATTGCAAAAAATGTCTTCAAAAATATAGGCTCCATCGTGGCGGAAATGGCAAGGGTTCTCAAAGATGGAAATAAATGGCTTGAAAAGGCTGTGATATATGAGGGCATGGAAAATCTGGCCGGCGCTATTAAAAATGGCAAGGGGGCGCTGATTATGACCGGACATATAGGAAACTGGGAAATCGGGGCGCTTGCCGGAAAAGATTATAAGCTGAATTTCGTAGTCAGGACGTTGGATAACAGGTTTTTAAATGAAATTGTCTACAAAATAAGAACTACCTTTAACAGCGGCGTGATAGAAAAGAAAAATGCCGTCCGGGAGATTTTAAGATGTCTTAAAAGAAATGAACTGGTTGCAATCCTTATGGACCAGAATACCAGCCGCGATGAAGGGGTATTCGTGGATTTTTTCGGCAGAAAGGCATGCACAACACCGGTTATCGCTACGCTTGCCATACGCACAGGCGCGCCCGTTCTCCCTATATTTGCTATAAGGGAAGGGAGAGGAAAAATCAAGATAATAGTCGGCAAGGCAATCGAGGTCATCCCTTCTGGAGATTATCAGAAGGACATCGAGAGATATACGGCGCTTTTCACCGGAATTATCGAATCCGTCATCAGAAAATATCCAGACCAGTGGCTCTGGCTCCATAGAAGGTGGAAGACAATGCCGTAATGAAAGCTCAAAGCTCAAGTCAGATACCTTCAGCTTTGTCGGAGGTATTAATACTATTAAAATCATCTATAAAATCATCTTGACATACACATTATTCATACATACACTGTATTTATGAATGGTCTAAGTTTCGAATGGGATGCCAGGAAGGAAAAGACCAATATCAAAAAGCATGGTGTCTCATTTAAAGAAGCAAGCACGGTTTTTTATGATGAGAATGCCATTCAATTTTTTGACCCTGACCATTCAAATGAGGAAGACCGCTTCATCCTGCTCGGTTTAAGTTTTAAACTGCGGATTCTTGTTGTCTGTTACTGTTTTCGAAAAAACGAGACTGTCGTGCGGCTTTTTTCGGCAAGAAAGGCTGATAACGATGAAGAACATGAGTATTGGAGACGAAGAAGATGAGAGACCATTATGATTTTTCCAAAATGAAAGGGCGCAAAAACCCTCATATTAAGTATCTAAAGCAGCCTGTAACGATGAGGTTAGATAGAGATGCTGTTGCCTACTTCAAATCTTTGGAGGAAGAAACAGGTGTTCCTTATCGGAACTTAATTAATCTTTACCTTCGGGACTGCGCAGTTCGTCACCGAAAACCTCAAATAAAGTGGGCATCGTAAGAAAAATCAAACAATGCACTCCGCTTAGCCGATGTCCGATAAAGAATATCACGCAATTTTTAGGATAAAATCGAGTTTATATTTTCGTTACTTCCTTTTAAATTCCTTTTCCGCCGCTGAAAGGGTTTTTGCCTGAAAAAGGATGCTCCGCTTCAACCTTTCGTTTGTAATCGAGCGGTATTTCTTTAAAAGAATCGCCTCATCTTTAGAGAGGCTATTCCAGAATCTCCTTACATTAGCCTTTCCATAATATTCCGTATCGCCTTTTACCTTATCTGTAATCTTATGGGAAATAATCTCGGATGCTTCAACCTCCAGAGCCGCACAAATCTGTAATAATCTCTCTAAAGTAATAGCCGTTGTGCCGTTCTCATACTTCTGTATCTGCTGATAGCTTACACCAACAGCCTCGCCGAGGGCAGCTTGAGAAATAGCCCTCTTTTCCCTGATAAACTTTATCCTTAATCCTATCTCTTTGTTTCGATTTCTAATTTCCGCCTCCTCTCCAAGTGAAACATTTTATATCCTCTAATATCTTTCTACTACCGATTATTAGTGGCTAAAAAATTAACTTGACAAATACTACTATTAGATGTATTTTTTTAACCCAAATAATGCAT
>CAYMMR010000374.1:0-2126 GCA_964391545.1 uncultured Nitrospinota bacterium
ATCCATTACTGCCCAGAACACATTAGGCGTTCAGGGCATCCATGACCTCCCCCCTGAATTTGTAGCACTTCAAATAGATTCTGTTATAAATGATATTGGTGTGGATGCTGCAAAGACAGGAATGCTAAGTAATTCAGCTATTATTGATGTAGTCGCCTCAAAAGTTAAAAAATATAAAATTCCGAATCTTGTCATTGACCCTGTCATGTATGCAAAGAGCGGAGATGCCCTTTTAAGACCCGATGCAAAAGATACCCTGATAAAAAAACTCCTTCCCTTATCAACCCTTATTACACCAAATATCCCTGAGGCGGAATTTCTTTCAAGTATGAAGATAAAAGATGTTAAAGATATGAAGAGAGCATCAAAAAGGATAAAGGAAAAAGTTGGGGCAGATGTTTTAATAAAAGGGGGGCATCTTGAGATTGCTTCACCTTCGGCTCGCAATGACATTAGAAAGGTTATAGATATACTTTATACAGGCGGAGAGTTTTTTATATTTGAGTCTGAAAGGATAGATACAAAGAATACACATGGAACGGGCTGCACATATTCGGCAGCTATTGCCTCTGAACTTGCGAAAGGTTATTCATTATATGACGCTGTAAAATCGGCAAAGGATTTTATAACAGAGGCTATAAAAAATTCTATTGAGATTGGGAAGGGTAGAGGTCCGACAAATCCCATTGCCACTCTATATAGAGATGCTGAGAAATATCGCATATTGCGAGATATAGAGATTGCAATAGAAAAACTGAAAGAGGCAAAGATTGGGATATTGATTCCTGAAGTTCAATCAAATATGGCAGTTGCCCTCTCTGATGCAAAGGGATTTGAGGATGTAATGGCAATTCCAGGCAGGATTATTAAATATGGTGATGACATAATAACTGTATCAAGACCCAACTTTGGAGTATCAAGACATATTGCAAGTATTGTCTTGACAGCCATAAAATTTGACCCTGCAAAGAGGGCGGTAATGAATATAAAATATTCACCTGAGATAATTAACGCTTGCAAGAAACTAAATCTGAAAATCGGCTCTTTTAATAGAAAGGATGAGCCAAAAATATTAAAAGCAAGGGAAGGCTCATCTCTTGAGTGGGGGACAGAAAAGGCTATCAGTGAATCAGGCTTTGTCCCTGACATAATCTACGACACTGGCGATATCGGAAAAGAACCGATGGTGAGGGTAATTGCAGAAAACCCTGAAGAACTCAGTAAAAAGGTAATTTCAATAAAAAATCGATTGCCTTAATGGTTAAGCACGCGGCTTAAAAATGCCCTTGTTCTTTCCTTTGATGGATTTTTAAAAATCTCTTCCGGCCAGCCTGTTTCGATAATCTCGCCTTTATCGAAAACTGCTATCCTGTCCGCAACATCTTCTGCAAATCTCATCTCATGTGTAGCCACAACCATTGTCATACCCTCCCCTGCCAAATCCTTCATCACATTTAATACCTCTCCCACTGTCTCGGGATCAAGGGAAGAAGTCGGCTCGTCAAAGAGAATTGCTTCAGGTTTCATTGCCAAAGCCCTCGCAATTGCCGTTCTCTGTTTTTCTCCGCCGGATAGGTTTGCAGGATACATATCCTTCATATTCTCCAGTTTGACTTTTTTAAGCAGCGCAATTGCCCTCTCCTCTGCCTCTTTTTTATCCAGCCCAAGCACATTAACAGGCGCCTCGATTATATTCTGCAGAGCGGTTTTGTGAGGGAAGAGATTAAAATGCTGAAAAACCATTCCAACCTTGAGTCTAACCTTTCTTATAGAATCCCTCTCTTCGGCAGTAAGTCTATCCTTTGCAAGACCATGAATCTCTACGCCATCTATAAGAATACTCCCTTTCTGAAATATCTCGAGCCCATCGATGCACCTCAAGAATGTGCTCTTTCCACTCCCTGAAGGGCCTATAAGGACCAAAACCTCGCCTTTGTATATGTCTATATTCAACCCTTTAAAAATATGAAGATTTCCATAATGCTTGTGAAGACCGGCTACCCTTATCATAAATTAGCGAGGTGTCGTATATTGTTTTTGCATTTTACGGTTTTAGGAGGTGAGGCATAGCATTATCCCAAAAAATGCGTGAAAGACCTTATGTCCCTTCCGCTTGCCGTTCAGAC
>CAYMMR010000375.1:0-2125 GCA_964391545.1 uncultured Nitrospinota bacterium
AATGCCGTATGGCTTATCTGGACTACTATGTCGTGTATCTTTTCTACAAAGGTGTTAAACCAGTGAGATAGCTCTCCAATTTCATCTTTTGAATCTATTATTATCCTCTTGGTTAGGTCGCCTTCACCAGTCGCTATATCCTTCAATGATTCCACCACCAGCTTAATCGGTTTACTAATCCCTCTGCTTATGAGGATACCGAGCGCAATAATTACTATACCTGCAAAAAAAGTGAAAATAATTATACTGTTTCTTACCCGATATAATGGCGCGAGTATCTCCTCTGCTTCCTGCTCTACCGTTATTGTCCATTCACTGTCATAAAAGGGCATGGATGCGCCAAGCATTAACTGCATCTTCTGTCCCTCGTAAAAACCCATTGCCTCTCTGCAGCCTGTCATAACTCCTGCATTTGTAAGATATTTTCCATCTCTACATCCATGCTCGGTATGTCCTTTAATAGTCTTTTCCCATGGCTCTATGCTCCCCTTTTCATTTAAAATTGCATTGGCATAGACCCTCGATTCGGTTATCATCTTATTCTCTCTATTGACAATGTAGTAATCCATTGTCTTTCCGACACCTGCAAGATAAAAAGCCCCTATACCTTCGGGGAGATTGCCAATCTCACCGTTAATAATATTTGTCAGCATCTTTCCATCGGCATGAATATTAATTGTGCCTTCCTTGCCTCTTTTTGTGAATGTAAAAATCAATTTTCCATCCTCATAATAAGGCTCTCCATATCCCCATTTTGTCCCTTCCCTCTCGGTCCATGTCTTGCCAATCCTCATGGCATCCGAAGATGCTGCTATCTTTCCATCCTTAACATAATCGATAAAATGATATGCCTTAAAGGTGGGGATCTTTCTCTTTCCTGTTCTTATCTCATCTTTAAAGGGGTGTTTTTCTGGGTCAAAGACATCGGTCTCCACAATGGTTTTAAGGTGTGCAGATAATTGTTCCGGTGGTATCTGAGATGACAACTGAGATAATTGAACCGCCAGCTTTCTATTCTGGTCGATAAACCTTATAATCCCCTGCTGTTTGGCGTCGACAAAATTCATCAGCCCACCTAGTACTTCTTTGATATAGGTCTTTTTAATCTGGTTATATGTAAAGATTGACACTATGATAAGGGGGATTACTCCAATAATCAAAAATAGAATCGGCAATTTGCTTTTTATCTTTATTCTTTTTAACATAATACCCTCCATTTATTTAAGCAATGAGCAATGAATTTTATTACTTGGTGATCATTGATTGAAGCTGCATCGGAACAATCTCCAACAATACTACAACATTCATCCCCCCTTCCATCTCAAAACCTCACAGGCTCAAAATCTTTACTATTTAAAATCTCCATTATCTCCTCTCCGATTCCAAGTACCAGCAGACCATTCTTCTCTGCATATCTTATTACACTCTCATCTATATAGAGACTGGCAAGAATACCTATCATCCCCTTCTCCTTATATTCTGGAAAATAATCCCTGAATATCTTTATATCTTCTAAAAACTTATCCACATCTTGAGACTTTAATGTGGATTTTGTATAATTTAAAAACACAAGAGAAGAAGATACAGCAATAACATCCCATTCTTTTACCGTAAGCCCCTCTACCCTCTTTTTTACCCTCACTGCCAGATAATCTATTTCTATATTAAATCTCTCTTTTACAACTCCCGGTATGCTCGGCGCCACTATGTCTTCTACCAGTGTCCCTAATTTGTTTGCAAGCTCGCCCCACTGTTTATTCATCCTCTTTCTATCCTTCTCAGCCTCATCTTTAAATGCCCTCATCTCCTTCTCAAATACCCTCATCTCGCTTTGAAATGCCCTTCTATCCCTTTCCGATTCATAAATATATCGGTCTACTTTGTCCTTAAATACACTCATTTCGTCTTTGAACTCCTTCATCTCACCGATGAATCTCTCTAATGCTATCTCTACCCTATCTACTCTTTCTTCAACAGTCGTTTCCATAAATACCCTTCTTACGAGGGACGCGTCCCTCGTCCTTCGTCCCTCACTTCTTCAGCACAATCCCTGTGCCTCTTTCTTCATCTGTCTCTGTTTTTTCAATTGCCTTTACAGGTTTCTTTACAACGGTCTTCTTTATTC
>CAYMMR010000376.1:0-2112 GCA_964391545.1 uncultured Nitrospinota bacterium
TCCGAATCTGGATGGGCTTGAATTGAACCGACATGCTGTCATCGCCTAAAAAAGATCCATTGATGTTTTTTATGATCTCATTTTCATATTGCTGGATATCCTGATAGGAACTGCCGTATTGAATTTTATTTATGCGGCTTAACATATAAATTCTATTCCTTATGTCAGGGGGATGTCTTTTCAGGGCATCTATTATATTATCCTTGCTTCTTTTCAAATTAAGGGAAATCTTTTTATCTATGTAATTTATCATAAGACTGGTTAATTCCTCTATTTTTTCTTTTTCCAACCTCTGTCCCGGTTTCTTCAGGCTGCTGATAAGGCCTAACTCTGCTTTATCAACCTCCATAGTATACGGCGATTCTTTTATCAGTGAACTGAGCAGGTAGGTGACCTCGTACCTGTCTTCGCTTGAATCAAGGCTGGGAATCAGCCTCACTATCTCTTCTTGGGCCTCGTCCTGCAAATCATAATATTCTTTTTCGATTCCGGTCTCTTCGCCAGGACCCTCTTCCAAGAAAAGGCCTCCTTTTGTAAATTGCTTTAAGGGAAACTTGGAAAAAACCACCCAAGAGAAAACCATAATCATTACAAAAAATATTAAGGATAGATAAAAGGAGCGATATCGCTTAAAGCCCCTTTGTTGTAACGGTTTAAAAAAATCATAGAATTTAAGCTTAAGGATGGCTAACCAACTAATAAAATATCCTAAGGATAATGCAATGGTGGGTATGCTGTAATTATCTTTTATAAATATAGGGTGGCTCATAAACAAAGGAATGCTTAAAGCCTGTATATAGGTTAAAAATGGCGGCGAAGAGGCACTGAAACTAAAGATAAATTCTAAAATAAGCAGCCCTTTTATGCATATAAGTATTACCTCTTTATAAAGAAAGGATGAATTCAGTATTGAATATACCATCCATGCAAGGATTCCAAATACGCCGATGGTAATAAATAATTTTATTAATCTGTTCTCTTGATTGCGGATAAACCAGCTGAAATAAAAACCGAAGCCGAGGCCGAATATTAAATATAATCTATAGGCAGACAGGGTTTCCGTGAAAAGAGAAATTGTCAACAACAGCAGAAAAAAAGTTAAGAAAAGTTCTAAAGAAAGGAGCCTGTCTTTTTCTTTCATGTCAATAATTAAGGCTTAAGAAGGCCTCTTCTAAATTATCCCCCTGAGAAAAGAATATCGGTTTTTTATTAATGATGGCGGATACCTTCATTTCTATCTCTTGCACAATCTTTTCTTTGTTGAATGGATATAAAAAGGTTGAAGAGACAATGACCAGGGGGATTACAGAAATGTTTTTCTTTTCTAATAGTAATAATGAGGGGTAGAATTCCCAATCCGTATCTGCCATTATGACTATGAGGGTTGAATCGCTGGGGATATCGCGGGCGAACTCTTCAAAAATCTCTGCGAGACTGACCCTGCTTTCTGCCTGGGCAATAGTAAGAAATCTCAGTATATCCTCTAAGTGCTCATCGCCTTTATTAAATGGGATGTGTACTATCTCTCCTGCATGGACAATAATCTGCAAGGAAATGTCAATGCCCCTCTCCACAAGATACTTTGCTATCGATGCAGCTATTTTTATAATGTATTCGGCAACCCGCTCTTTGCCTTCGCCGAAATTTTTATCTTTCTCCAGATTGAATATGATAGTTGCCCTAAAGAAACTCTGCCTCTGGAATTGCTTGACTATCAACCTGTTCTTCCGGGCAGTAGAAATCCAATGAATCCTTTTTATGGGGTCTCCTTCCTTATATTCTCTAATGCCGAAAAATTCATCCTCGTCTCCGCTAACGCGGGTTGTCTCTATCCCGAACCACGGGAGTATTCCTTTTATTAGGTTGGGAAACTTCTTAATACGAAAGGTGCGCGGGTAGACATAGACATCGGAATATATATGGCAAGTTTTTTTAAAGAAAAATAGCCCGAGGGGGTCAAAGTAATAAACAGCGAGCGGCCCGATTTGATATTTCCCTCTTAAGGGGCACCTGCAATTATATCTTATATCCAGAAAGGATTTTGGCCCTAAATATTCTATTAAAAGCAGTTTCTTCCTTTCACTTAAATCTGCGCAAGGGAGATCCTCTTCT
>CAYMMR010000377.1:0-2060 GCA_964391545.1 uncultured Nitrospinota bacterium
GGGATTTGATTAGTCATTAGAAATTAGTAATTTGTCATTTTCCTTTTGTAATCTTATCGTAAGCTTCTTGTAAAGTAAATATCAAGCAGTTCTCCAGCGTTTTCTATAAACTGCAAGCGTATGAAAGAGCAAATCCGAATAATTACAAATATAGGTAACACCTCCGAGGTGGCCGAATGGACTCCTCGGATGGTGGATGTCAACTTGACATCCTTGCCTCAAAACCCCCATACTATGGATGGAGAGATTTTTATGGAAGAACCAGGACAAAATGAAGTTTTGGGTAGCAAAGAACAGGTAGATCAGTCTAAAGAAAATATAGCTCCCAAGGTAGATATGTATCCAAAGATAGCTTTGGAGATATTAAATAAATCTTTGTCTATAGATGAGAGAAAAGAGCATACAAGTCCAGAGAAAATTAAAGCGGCAAGAAAAGCATGGCAGGATGAATATATAAAAGGAAGAACTTTACCTTACGAGGAGAGGCAAGTTGTTGAGGAGGCAATAAAAAGAGGAATATCACCAAAATCTCCAGACGCACCTAAGCTCAAGGAGCCTGATTTTACAAGATCAGGATCTGCAGAACAAATTGTGAAAGCAAGACAAGCCTGGGACAGGCATAACGAAGGTAAAAATATTTCAGAAGGGGAAAGAGCTTCCCAGAGAGTTCTTATTGCCATGGGAATATCTCCCGGGGATGCGGGAGAAAAACAGGCAATGATTCAACTAGCAAATTTTTTAAAGAATCCAAAAATACAAAGAGAATATACACAAAAAGTAGAAGAGATAGGCAAGTTGATACCCGAGCAGGAGATAGTAAGACAACAAAGAGAAGAATCAAAGGGAGTAGTAGCTTACATGCAATTGGAAGAAATTAATCCAGGGTCAACAGACGATACGGCTTTAATAAACATTTATGATAGATATAACAGAAGACTAGTTAAAGGATTGATCGGAATTGAAGGCCTAGCAGAAACAATCCGGAATATAGAAAGCAGACTGCAGGATATAGCTATAACACCCGAAAACCGGCAGATAGCAGATGGTATTAGAGGGAAGGGAGCGAGGAGGACAGGCAGCAAGAGAGCTTACTGGTCAGAGTAGGTATACAATTACGGAGCTGTTGACAAATAGAGAAGCAAGGGATTGGGCTGTTAATAACCTCTTTGCAGGAGTAGATTCAAGGCCACATATACAGTTTCAACAGGCATTTAATCCTCTTACCTATGGAATGTATTACGAGCGATTTATGGATTTGATCAGGAATGCATCTATAGGTAGATTTGAAGGAATGGGTTTGAGAGAAGGGCTTACTGAAGATCAAAAAAGAGAATTAGCAGAGGATTTCCAAAGATACCAAGCAGAAATAAGGGTTAGGGAGCCGCTGCACAACGTTAACTCTATTTTGTATGCGCCAAGCGTTGAAGCAAAACCACTTTTTGACTTTATGCAACAATTTAGTTCCGAACTTGGCGATTTGGCTCATAGAATGCCGGGAGTTCGGCAAATGATGGATATATACGAGCAAGTATTGCGGGAAGATATGATGAAGAACGATGGATATCTTAGACCCGAGGCGGTATTGGGAAAAGTCGAAACCTCTGCTGACGGAAAAATTATTAACGTAAAAGTTGGAGAGGTTGAGGCAATAGCAAAAGATCGCTTTAGAGAACGCAACCTCAAAAAGCGAATTGTTATTAAGACCGCAGATGGGAAGTCCGAGGCTTATGATGGAAGGTTTGAGACTTGGGAAATAGATAGAATATTTACAATATCGCGAGGCATGATGCTTATGTCTCAACGGCTTATCACTCTTGCCGCAGAAAGCAGACTCCCCAATAGGGGTGGAGGAAGTCAAATTGGCAGCTTATTTCTGCAAGATGTTATACAGGGTTACTCACCTTATGTTCATCTTTTAGGAAAGTACGGGGTTACAGAAAAGAGCCTTGCCGCATATTTGTATAAAACCAAGGAAGGCAAGTCTTTTTTGAAAAGGATAACAGGGATTTTTGTCAGCGCATGGAGCGCAGACGACTTAAAAAAAGCAACACAAAAGTTGA
>CAYMMR010000378.1:0-2049 GCA_964391545.1 uncultured Nitrospinota bacterium
GTCGCAATCCTTTATTCATCAAGTCTTAGTTTCTCACTTAATGGAAAGCATTGATGCCGAGAGGTCGGAAAAAAGTCGCAATCCTTTATTCATCAAGTCTTAGTTTCTCACTTTTATTTGTTTAAAGAACTCTTCCCATAATTTAAGTCGCAATCCTTTATTCATCAAGTCTTAGTTTCTCACTTATTACCGCCAAAGATGGAGATATAGAATATCTGAGTCGCAATCCTTTATTCATCAAGTCTTAGTTTCTCACAGGGAATAACCCTCGCGAAACATTGAAGTTTTTTAAGTCGCAATCCTTTATTCATCAAGTCTTAGTTTCTCACAAATAAGAAGGAGGTGATTACCATTATGTGTAAGGAAGTCGCAATCCTTTATTCATCAAGTCTTAGTTTCTCACACTTACTGCACATATTAATAACTTCGCTTTTTATTAGTCGCAATCCTTTATTCATCAAGTCTTAGTTTCTCACAGAGCGGATACAAATTTCTCAGGAGATGTCACTATTAGGTCGCAATCCTTTATTCATCAAGTCTTAGTTTCTCACGCCCAGCCTTAACGAGCTCAATATTTAAGTTTGCTTCGTCGCAATCCTTTATTCATCAAGTCTTAGTTTCTCACATATAGGGTCACGTATTTGGGGGAGTATATATGAAAATGTCGCAATCCTTTATTCATCAAGTCTTAGTTTCTCACAGCCTCTCTTTCTTCTTGTGATATCAACATATTCCAGCCGTGTTTCCTGTAACCCTTGTTTATTAACATTTTTTCGCCTCCTTTCATATTTGCTATAGATGATAAAAATAAATGATATTATATTGTTTTTCAATAGATTAACGGATTTCCTGTAACCTGCCCTGTTTTTCAGGTGTTTTGAAATCTCCGTACAACCCATTGTTTTCCCTCTTTTTATAACTCCCCCTGCCCCCTCTTTAGACAAAGAGGGGGGGATATTCACTCCTCCCCTTTCTTTAAAGGGGAGGTTGGGAGGGGTTATGCTTATAATATATAGTATTTTTCCTCTTTACTTACCTCCCCCTGACCGATGATTTTGATTATGCTCTCACAATTTCCACACAGTGCGTATATTCTTATGCTATCCTCTGCTTCGTTTACGACACCCTGTAACCGTGATACCATTTTATCAAGGAAAGTCTTGTCAATAAGGCACTCAAATACACTATACTGCACCCTGTCGCCAAAGTCATCGAGTATCTTCGCAATTTTTGTTCTTCTCGGCGTATCAGGGATGTCGTAGGAAACGAGGTAGAGCATAGTCAATCAAGTTATCTTTTCCCTGACATAATCAAGAACCTTTTTAGCCTTTTCTATGGCATCTAAAACATCTGTTTTATCAGGATCTATATTAATATCAGGATATCGAAAGGCGGTATCATACGGAGTTAACACTTTTGCATCGTCCAGCAGGCTGTTAAAGCTGTCATCAATATCTGCACACAACTCAACGAGAAATTCAATATCATGAGTCTTTTCGATTGGATGTTTTTTGAAAGAAAGATATGCCTTCAATGCTTTTTCTGCGCATTGTTGCGTATGGTATATTGCGGTATCTAATATGGGATCATCGCCGGCGCTTAATCGCAGCGCCGATGCCAAATCATGTTCGGCTTTGATAAGCCATACCTCATACTGCTTCATAAAGCTTCACCCCTTCTTGTTTTATTTTGTAACAAAGAGTTGAAACATCATTTGCAAGTTCTTCAAATTCATCCCTCGTATATACCAGAATATCTTTGGCAATTCTAAGCCCCGTCAAAGCAGCAATGCCTTTAATAGGACGTTTGTGCGGCTTATCTTCGGATGAATCAACCACGACAAGTATATCAATATCGCTCTTTTCATCGGGATTGCCCCAGGCATAAGAACCAAAAAGATAAAGTTCCATGGGGTTATATGCCTTTATCAACCTATTTTTTACTGTTTCAATAACCTGGGCAGTAGTCATATTCCCTCCGCTTTTTTATGTAACCTATTGAAAACTGCATAACAAATGTCCCATATCCGTCATTCCCGTGAAAACGGGA
>CAYMMR010000379.1:0-2044 GCA_964391545.1 uncultured Nitrospinota bacterium
GTTGTCAGACGATTTATATGAGTAACAGCGATATAGCGGAATGCATCTATAATTACTGCCCTCTGTTCTTCGGATAAGAAGGGGGGGTGTTTGGTGCCGACATATTGGTCCGAGGCAATGTTGCACAATATGGGCAGACCTAATTGATGGGCAGCTTTAAAATACTCAATATGACCTCTGTGTAACGGGTCAAAGCAGCCGTCCACCATGGCAACATTACGGCGGTAGTTTTTAAGCTCTTTAAACTCGATAATCATATAAAAATCCTTTCCATAGGGTCTATATCTTTTGTATCAAATACTGTAAATGAGTCTCTTCCGAGACTGGAAAAGGCATGGCGCGCAACTTCCATGTGCATAGGAATAAAATTTTTATGCGAATAGAATGTTATGGAAGGCACACCGTAGAAAGGGGCGAGATATGAAAAACCCCCGTAAGTGCCAAGAAAAGCACGCGCCCCGCTGACGATGCTTGTCTGAAGGTGAAGATTATTTCTCGGGCTGACAAACCCTTCTATGCTAAAAATCCTTCCGTTAGCTGCCTGAATATAATCGGAGTGGTCGTCAATATTTATGTTTGTATTTAGAAGAACCACATTTGTCCTCTCGGTCAATCGGGTCAGTATGGCGTTTATGAAATCTCGATTCTTTGCAGTGTCGGGAAAACAATCGCTAAAATAGAACTTAACGGCAGCATATTCCGACGGTAATTTTCTAATGCACTGGACTACCTCAACAGGGGGCAACGATTGATAGCGGCTATGTCTTGCAACTAAATTCATCGAATGCAAATTAAGCCAATAGGGCATAAACAATTTATACATTAGGACAGGATGAATAAGGGGAAATCCATTAGATTTAACATCTTTCCTTACTCGTTTCAAAATCTCCATATCAAAATTCGAGATAACCAGATGCTTCTGCCCGCCGGTATGAGCGATCCGCTGCTCGTTCTTATTCTTGAATTCTTCCGGCGTTGCATAATCGAAAATATCGATATAGTTTCTGCAGATGTCGGCATACCATGGAGCTACACCTCCACGAGAGATGACTGTGATACGCTCTTTGCTTAAACCCAGTTCGTCCCGTATCCAGTTTAAAAAGGGAATCCAATATAAAACCTCGAACCCAACTTCGGAAAGCCATGGGCCGACCAATACATGCTCTGAATCTCTTGCTATGCGCAGCAGTTCTTGTTTGGTTAATATAGGTCTTACAATCGTGTCTAATAACCATGGAAGCCTTTGTGCCTGAGTTTGAATATATGCATAAGACTCATTATAAAAAGCACGCACAGCAGGAGGAATCAATCTTCTTAAAATTAAGTTAAGTTTTACTATATTATCCATTATTTTTGCCGATAAACTATCGGTGCTGTCCGGCAAGTAATTGATCGTTTGCAAACGGCATAGGACCTTCCGTCTCCCATGGTAAATAAGGACGCATTACACCCGGGTGGTCGCCGCCCCACATAGCGCGCATTGACCCTTTGTCCGTACAGTCGGTGACCTGAAAAAACACCGCTTCTTTTTCAAAGACCCGTTTTGTCGTTACACCCGGACCTATGGTGGCAATAGCTACAGAAACATAAAAGATGCCCTCGGCAAGCAAGTTTCCGGGAATACATATTATGCCTTTGTAGCGCCCGATATGGCGGCCCTTCGGGTTCCAATCATTAGTTTGAAAAAGTATGATTCCCTCTTGATTAGAAATGCGGCAGGATGGTATAAGGACGATTCCGGCTTTAAGAACATCGTAGGTAATCCCGATTTCGACGGATTGAGAAATATCTATAGATTCGCACAGTTGTCCATCGCCGGTCCGCAAATGTATCGACCGGAGTCTAACCACATCATCGCCGGGCGACTCTTCAAGAGACGGCCATTTTCTCATTACGCTTGTGCCGCTCTCTGATCTGAGATAGGCATTTACAGCCTTTGACGCCGGACCAACCAGTATAACCTCTCCTTCATTTAGAAGGATTACTCGCTGACACAACCGCATGATAGCCGGTATGCTATGAGAGACGAATAATACCGTTCTTC
>CAYMMR010000380.1:0-2036 GCA_964391545.1 uncultured Nitrospinota bacterium
TTAATGACCCTAAAGACCGCATAGCCCTCGGCATCCTTTCCGGGCTTTTTACGGATCGTCCTGTGGTAGGCATCCATGCAGTAGACCTTGTCTGGGGACTCGGGACAATCCATTGCCTTACCCACGAGCAGCCTGCAAAATAAAATATCTATACAGGTAAAAAAGTTATAGAGGTTGCTACAGGAGTTTTGATATAATTTCCTCATGCGTTCTATTGCATGATATTCGCATTCTTTCTTAAGACTGGAGGTGATTTTAAATGAAATTGCTTGATTTAATCCCCGAAAAGGAAATCGAGGAGGCAGTATTAAGTGAATATGAGAGAAAGCTCGTCTTATATAGACTTGCCGATGAACGGTTAAAAAAGAAATACAAAATGAGTTTTAAAGAATTTGATGAAAGAAAGATGGTGAAGGAAAAAGGCTTTTCATGGGAAGTAGAGAAGGATTCAATGGAGTGGGAACATGCGGTTGATGGCATCAGATATTTGCAGGAGAAGATAAATAAAATTAAAGAGTCTGATGATGGAAATTAAAGATACAATCAAGAATCTATAGGATGTGTCAAGGCAAAATATGTCAAAAAAGCGTGAAAATGTCAAAAAATCTCCTGAAGATGCAATCTTTTCACAGTATATTTAGAAAAAGCGCCGTAGGTAGAAGAAATAAAAAAAGTTTATTATAACCTCCATGCGCTATATTGCCGACCTTCACATCCATTCAAGATATTCACGGGCAACGAGCAAAGATATGTCTCCCGAAGGCATCTGGAAATGGGCTCAGCTTAAAGGAATCACAGTTATCGGCACAGGGGATTTTACGCATCCGGAATGGCTTAAAGAACTGACAGAAAAGCTTGAGCGGGCAGGCAATGGATTATTCAGACTGAAAAAGGAATTTTACTCAAAGGACATTCCAGACACATGCAGGTCCGATGTGTTTTTTCTCCTCTCTGCAGAGATAAGCTGTATTTACAGGAAAAATGGAAAAACAAGGAAGATACACTCCCTTATATTTGCGCCTGATTTTAAAGATGCCGAAAATATAAATATTGCTTTGTCAAAGATAGGTAATCTCAAAGCAGATGGAAGACCCATACTGGGATTGGATGCAAAGGAGCTTTTAAAGATTGCAATGGACTCGTCTCCCGATGCCATGCTTATTCCTGCCCATGCGTGGACGCCGCATTTCTCGGTATTTGGCACAGAATCTGGCTTTGATTCCCTTGAAGAATGTTTTGAGGATTTGACCCCTCATATTTACGCCATCGAGACAGGGTTATCTTCCGACCCTTCAATGAACTGGAGACTTTCTGCTTTAGATAAGACAACCCTCATCTCAAATTCCGATGCGCACTCGCCAAATAAGATAGGACGCGAGGCTAATATTTTTGATACAGAGCTTTCATACAATACGATTATAAATGCCATTAAAACGAAAAAGGGATTTTCAGGGACTATAGAGTTCTTTCCCGAAGAAGGAAAATATCATTATGACGGACACAGGATGTGCAAGGTAAGGCTTTCGCCAAAAGAAACGATAAGGCATAATTATCTATGTCCTGTATGCAGCAAAAAGGTAACTGTTGGAGTGATGCACAGGGTGGAAAAACTTGCTGACAGGAAAATCGGCTTTAGACCCGAAGGCTCTCCCTCTTTTTATTCCATAATTCCATTGAATGAGGTTATTGCGGAAGCTCTAAATGTTGGCGTAAACAGCAAGAGAGTGTGCAAGGAGTCTTTGAATCTCTTGCAAAAGCTCGGCAATGAATTCAAAATTCTGATGAACGCGCCATTGGAAGATATAGAAGATGCAGGCTCGCCGCTGATTAAAGAGGCAATCTCGAAAATGCGCTCGGGAAAGGTGCATATTGAACCTGGTTTTGACGGGGAATATGGAAAGATAAAAATCTTCAAAAATGCAGAAAAGGTAGATAAGATATCTTTTAGCTCTTTTTAAAAGTTTTCTAAAGTTTTCTAATCTTGTTCTAGCCCAGGCACATCGTGACCCCCTATTTAAGATAAAAGGATTAAGGAA
>CAYMMR010000381.1:0-2033 GCA_964391545.1 uncultured Nitrospinota bacterium
ACGCGTAAGATCGTCGGCAGCGTCAGATGTGTATAAGAGACAGATTTTATCTTGCCCCTTGCCCCTTGCCCCTTGCCCCATTTTATTTAATCTCCATACTCATATCCACTGCTTTTGCAGAATGGGTCAGTGCGCCTATCGAAATGTAATCAACCCCTGTTTCGGCAATTCCGGCGGCATTTTCAAGATTGACCCCGCCCGATACCTCGATTAATGCCTTTTTATTTATCAGCCTTACCGCCTTCTTTATTGCCGGCATATCCATATTATCGAGCATTATAACGTCCGCTCCTGATTTTATAGCATCTCTTACCTCTTTCATGTTCTTTGCTTCAACCTCAATCTTCATAAGGTGGGGGGTATTATTTCTCAATTTTTTTACCGCCTTTATAACCCCTCCTGCCGCCTTAATATGATTGTCTTTTATAAGTATGCCGTCATAAAGCCCAAATCTGTGATTAAGTCCGCCTCCGCATCGAACAGCATATTTTTCTAAAATCCTTAAACCCGGCGTAGTCTTTCTGGTATCGATTATCTTAGCCTTAAACCCCTTCACTGCATCTACAAAACTTTTTGTAAGTGCAGCTATCCCGCTCATCCTCTGCAAAAAATTCAGCGCAGTCCTCTCGCCAGATAACAGAATCCTCATATTGCCTCTAATTTCGATAATAATCTTTCCCTTCTTTACTCTTTCTCCATCCTTAAATTTTTCATTAAACCGGCTGCTTACCCCTGACCGCTGACTGCTTATGATTTGAAAGACTTTTTTAAAAACGTCTATTCCGGACAAAACCATATCCTCCTTGGTTATAACATAAGCCTCACCCTTTTCTCCTTCCGGGATTAGTATATTCGTAGTAATATCCCCCGGGCCTATATCCTCGGACAGCGCAAGATTTATAAGATTATCAACTAATGCTTGTTTTATACTCATGGCAAAATAATACCATAAATTGATAGAAAAATAGACACAAAAAGGGTAAAGTAATAACCATGTCAAGCCTGAGAGTTTTATTCTGTATTTTTGTAATTTATTTTCTACTGCCTACTGACAGACGGGACGCCTGTCCGTACAAACAGGTCTTAAGACCTGTTGCTACCTTGACAGGCGGGACGCCTGTCCTATTGCCTGCTGCTTACGGAGATGTCTATAAATGGGTAGACGAAACCGGCACTGTAAACTTTACCGATGTAGCAGACAGGATACCGGAGAGATTCAGGAAAACTGCGGAAAAGAGGCATCTTCCGGCAGCGGGAATAACCCTGTTCGTAAAGCATGTAATAGACGGCGATACTATTATTGCAGCATCCGGAGAAAAGGTAAGATATATCGGCATAGATACTCCCGAGCTTGCCTCCGAAGAAAGGCCTGTCCAGTTTTTTGCCGAAGAGGCAAAAAATGCAAATAAAGGGATGGTAGAGGGTAAAACGATTAGATTGGAGCTCGATGCGGAAAAAACAGATAAACACGGCAGGCTGCTTGCATACATTTTTCTAAAGGACGGGACTTTTGTAAATGCCAAACTTATAGAAAACGGATTTGCAAGGGCATACTTCATTCCGCCGAATATAAAATATTATAGTCAATTTAAGAAACTCGAAAATGAGGCAATTAAAAACAGGAAAGGGCTATGGAGCGACCCGGATTCAATCACGCCAATCTCTCATTCCGAAACTATAAGGCACATAGGTAAATTCAGGTTCGTAGAAGGGGTCGTAAAGAATATCCGCAAGACGGATAAGGCTGTTCACCTCAACTTCGGCGACAACCCCGACGATGATTTTACTGCAGTAATATTCGAGAGGGATTTTCAGAGATTTAAAGAGAAAGGGATAGATTTGGCTGATTATAAAGGAAAGACTGTAACGGTATACGGGAAGATAAAACTTTATAGGGGGACGGAGATAGTCGTATCCTTTCCTGACGATATAATGGTGCGGTAGGAGGCAATTGCGAAATGAGCAAAATACCACAAAATGTCATTCCGAACCCTTCGCTTTCGCTCAGGGCAGGCTCCGTGAGGAATCTGACA
>CAYMMR010000382.1:0-2028 GCA_964391545.1 uncultured Nitrospinota bacterium
GCGAAGGGTTCGGAATGACAGTTTGCTGCTTATTTGCCTATTTCGCAACTCCCTCTGGAGGGCAAAAACCCGGTAAATTTTTATATTTTTTTTACACGGAGACAAAAGGAATCTCGATAATAAACCTTGCCCCCTTTTGCCCGAGGCAGGGGCTTTCTGCCCACATCCTGCCGCCGTGTTCCTGAATTATCCCGAGAGAGACGCTTAAACCCAATCCGGTTCCCCTCTCTTTTTTTGTACTAAAAAAAGGCTCGAATATCCTGTTAAGAATCTCTTTTGACATGCCGGGACCATCGTCTTCGAACTCTATCCTTAATCCGCTTTGCGGAGGGATTGCCTTTGTCCTCACTGTCAGCCTTCCGCTGTTATGCGATTCCTTCATAGCGTATTCGGCATTATTCAGCAGATTTAAAAATACCTGCTGAATCTGAGAAAAATCCCCCATCACAGCAGGTATGCGGGAATCGAGATCTTTCACAACTTCGATATTATTTCCTTTTAGATGATACGCCCTCAATTCAAAGGTCTTTTCTATCATCTCATTTATATTTATGGGCCTTTTCTCCGGCTTCCTCTTTCTTGAAAATGTGAGGAGATTCTCCACAATCCGCCTGCACCTTTCCCCTTCCTTAAGGATAATCCGAATATCCTTTTTCCCTTTATCCGATACTACCTCGCCGCTTTCGGACAGCAGTTCCGAATAACCGATGACACCCGACAGCGCATTATTCAGTTCATGGGCAACACCCGAGACTATCTCTCCTACGGATGCCAGCTTTTCCTGATGAATAAGCATCTCCTTCATCCGGACAATATCCGTCATATCGCTTATAATCTCCAGACATGAGGTAGAGCCGTCCTGCATCTGTATAGGAGTCTGGGTGATAATGAAATGTGTGCCGTTAGGAAGGGGCCTCTCGAATCTAACCGTTTTATTCTCCCTTATTACATTATCCCTTTGGCACTCTTTACACCTCTCCTCCCTGCCATAGATTATTTTGTAACAGCTCTCAGTAAGGGGCTTATCCCCTATGAATTCCTTAAATCTCCTGTTGCCGTATTGAATCCTGTCGTTACTGTCTGCAATCACCACCATCTCGGAAAGGCTGTCCAATATCGTATGCAATTTCTGTCTTACAGTATTAATCTGAGACATCTTTTCTTTAAACTGCTCATCTAACTTTCTTATATTATATTTTTTGAATATCCGCTCGCATATCCCCGGCATATCGCCTATCTGAAAGGGTTTTTTAATAATCTCGTCTATGCCCCCCAAAAATTCCCTCTCCTTTAACTTATGGTATTCCATAGGCGTAACCATCATGACTATCAGGGGGTGATAGATTTTCCTCACCTCTTGCAGCACATCCATACCGCTCATCTTTGACATATCGTAAGATAGGAATAAAATATCCGGTCTCTCTTTTTTTATTATTTCCAATGTCATTTCGCCGTCCAACGCAGACATAACCTCGTTGCCCTCTTCTTTAAGATACAGCCCCAGCTTTCCGGATGCCTGCAAGTCGGGCTCTGCAACTAAAATTCTCCTCTTAATGATTATCTCCATTTCTTTAAGCGGAGACTTTTCTCCTGTCAATAACTTATTAACGAGGGCAGTCAATTCCAATTCGTTGTATGGCGCCTGAAGGAATGCAGATGCGCCTACATCCCTCGCCATCTGTTCTGCCGTCAAATCGCCATAAGTGGCAGTTACCAATATTATAGGCACATTGTGATATTCCATGCTCTCTCTCAAGATGGCGCAAAGCCGCCAGCCGTCAATATGGGGCATGTTTATATCGGATATGATAAGATGCGGCGTGAACCCCTTTATTTTATCGAGCGCATCTTTTCCATCGAATGCAGTCAGGATATTGGTATACCCCCTGTTTTTAAGCTGCTCTACCATCGCCCGGTTTATAAGCCTTTCATCATTGACTACAAGAATGGTTTTATCGGTCATAAGAGAAACCTCCTGCTAAAAAAGGAAGGCAAACTGTTTAAAAAGATTGATTGATTGATTGATTG
>CAYMMR010000383.1:0-2009 GCA_964391545.1 uncultured Nitrospinota bacterium
GTAACAAACATGCCGCTCCCACGCAGAGCGTTGGAGCGAGCAAAAAAAATTATTTTTTATTCTTTGCGCCTTTGCGTCTTGGTGGCTAAAGATTTATAATTTCTTTAACATACAAAGAAATTGCCGTAAATCGGCTAATTGCTACTTTTTCAGATTACCCGATAATCTTGTAAGCCCCCCCATGATAGAGCCTATCTGTGTTATAGAGTCGGCAGCCTGTTTTGCACCTTCCTCTATCTCTTTAAGGGTAATTAATATCTGGCTGCTCGCTGTCTTCTGCTGATTAGTCGAGAGAGAAATCTGTCTTGCCGCATCCGTGGTTGACTGCGCATCCTGAAGCATGTTCCGCAGTATTGCAACCGTATCGGAGGCTAATGACAGCCCCTCTCCAATTTTTGCAGAACCCTTTTCAGAGGTAATTACCAGACGATTAATCGCCTCCTGAATCTCGTCTATCTTGACCTTTATCTCAGCCGTTGATTCCATAACATTATCGGCCAATCTCCGTATCTCCACTGCCACAACTCCGAACCTCTTGCCCGACTCTCCTCCGCTGGCCGCCTCTATGGCAGCATTAAAGGCTATTATCTTGGTCTGGTCTGCAATATTGTCTATAATATCCATAACCTTTGTAATCTCTTTCGATTTCTTGCCAAGCTCGACAATCTCCTTAACATTATTCTGATTATCCAGGTCAATCTCGTTCATCTTTGTCATAACCGACTCCACTGCGCCTGCGCCCTGCTCCGTATTAGTCAGCGCCCTGTTAGAAACTTCTGCGACAGAATTGGATTTATCCGCTATCTGCGTTGATGCTACGGAAAGCTCCTCCATGGTAGAGGTTATCTCGGACACAGAGGCAGACTGCTGGGTTGTAATGGTTATCTGATTGCTTACCGATGCCGATATTTTAGCGGCGGCGGTATCCATGCCTTTTGCAACTTCGTGGATCTTTTCTGCAAAGGTATCGAACCAGCGGGCCAATTCTCCCATCTCGTCCTTCTGCCTGAAATTAAGCCTTTTTGTTAAATCGCCTTCGCCAAGGGCTATCTCTTTCATCTTCTCCGTTAAATATGATAAAGGCTTCGCTATCTTCTGCTTGCTTATCATCCAGACAGACGCAAGAATAACAAAATTCAATACAAAAAGGGCTGTCTGGATCGTTTTAAGTGTATTTACATTCTTTTTTGAAAAGGATTCTGCCGAAGCCACGGCTTCCATAGTAAGATTAAAAAAAATCTCGCTCTCTTTAAAAAGCTTATCCCGCCGGCTATTATCCTCTCTTGCCCTATAAATAGCCTCTTTCAATTTCTTATAGGCAATCTCAACATTCCCCATCCTGTAAATAAAGCTTTTGTCTGCAGCCTTTGGCAATTGCAATTCCTTATCACCGTGTATTAACCCGTTAATCATGCCCTCTATATTTGCAATAAGCTTATCCGATTTTTGCCCTTCTATCTCAAGCTTAATAATCCTCTGCGTGCCTCCCCTCACTATGCCTGCATAATTAACTACCCTCCCGTCGTCCGACATCTTCCGAAGCTGCAAAAAAACCGCAGCGACATTTATTAAGGCAGATAACAGAAGTATTGCCACTATACCCTGTAATTGAGTTTTAATCTTCATAAAGCCCCGCTTAAACTATTTGCTCACCGCCCTCACAATTTCACCGCCTATCTCACTAATGGGCAGCACCTTATCGATACACCCGCTCTCGATGGCAACCTTTGGCATTCCGAATATTACCGATGTGTTCTCATCCTGCGCAATGGTAATCCCGTCTACATCCTTGATTTTTTTCATTCCGAGCGCCCCGTCATCCCCCATACCCGTAAGGATAACTCCGATACTGTCTGCTCCAAACGAATCTGCCGCAGATGATAAAAGGATATTGCAGGAAGGATGGTAAATATCGGAAGGCTGCTTTTCGATAAGGGATATTCTCCTCCCGTTATTAATCTCCATGTGTTTCTCGGAGGGAGAGATATATACTGTCCCTCCCCTTATTA
>CAYMMR010000384.1:0-1995 GCA_964391545.1 uncultured Nitrospinota bacterium
TCTTTTCGACAAATTTTTCTATCGTATATTCATCTGCCACAATATCGGACTTAAATCCGAATTCCTCGACTGTCTTTGCAGTAATAGGCCCTATGCTGGCAATTACTGCATCCGCTATCAATCCTTTTTCACTGTCGTTAAAGAAGGACATAAAATTTTTTACTGTAGATGACGAGGTAAAGGTTATCATATCTACCCCGCCCTTTTTAAACAATTCTTTTATCTCCTCCGCCTCTGCCGCAGGTTTAACTGTTTTATAGGCATCCGCAACATCTATCTCAGCCCCCATCTTTTTAATTTCCCGAGGCAGAATATCCCTTGCAGCCGATGCCCTCGGAAGAAGAATCTTTTCGCCCTCGATGCCTATCTTAAACATCTCTTTTATAACACCCTCTGCAATATATTCTTCCGGCATAATATCGGCCTTTATCCCGAGCGATTCCACAAATGCCGCTGTTTTCGGACCTATTGCGCATATTTTTATTCCTTTAAGCTCCCTTATATCTTTTCCATTAAATTTAAGCCTCTCCATAAAAAATCTTACGCCGTTCGCGCTGGTAAATATAATCCAATTATAGCTGCCGAGTTTTTTAATGGAATCATCCAGGGCATTCCATGAATCCGGGTGGACGGTTTCTATAACTGGAAATTTTACAGGGATGGCGCCTGCCTCCTCGATAAGTTTTACAAAATCCTCTGCCTGCGCTTTTTGCCTCGTTATTAGTATCTTCTTGCCGAATAATGGTTTTTTTTCGAACCAGTTCAACTTCTCTCTTAATGCCACCACTCCTCCGACAACTATTATAGCAGGCGGTTTTATCTCTCTTTCCTTAACCTGCTCTACAATATCGCTCAACTTTCCTGCCACTGTCTCCTGCAACGGCGTGGTTCCCCATCTTATAACCGCTATTGGCGTATCCGGAGACCTCCCGTGCTCAATCAGATTTTTTACAATATTTGGGAGGTTCTTTACTCCCATAAAAAATATCAGATTTTCAATGCAGTTAGAGATGCCTTTCCATTCAATCTTCGACCCTCCCCTTAGAGTGTCTTCGTGTCCTGTAATAAGAGCTATGGATGAGTTGAAATCCCTGTGTGTAAGCGGTATGCCTGCATAAGCAGGAACAGAAGTGGCGGCAGAGATGCCGGGCACTACCTCAAATGGTATGCTGTTATTAGAAAGCTCCATTGCCTCCTCCCCGCCCCTGCCGAATATAAAAGGGTCGCCGCCTTTAAGCCGCGCGACAACCTTCCCTTCCCTTGCCTTGCTTATGAGTAATGAATTGATTTCTTCTTGAGGCTTGGAGTGCTTTCCTGCTATTTTGCCCACATATATCTTCTCTGCACCGTTTTTTGCAAATTCCAATAATTTATCGTTCACCAGATGGTCATAAATGATTACATCCGCCCTCTCGATACATCTCTTCCCTTTGAGGGTAAGCAGTCCCGGGTCTCCGGGACCGGCGCCGACAAGATAAACTATTCCAGATGTCATATAATCCATTTAACAATGGTGCAAAAACTTTTTTCGAACGACTTTTTAAATTTTCTTGTTCCATAATTTGTAAATTTCAAATAAGACAAAAGAAAATTTAACGGAAGTGAGAAAAAAGATTTTTGCACCATCTTCTCATAATTCAAATCCCTTCTCAGGCACTGCCATGACAATCCCATTCTTATTCAATATGAGCATATCAACTTCTGTGGCGTCCCTTTTCATATCAATAGGAGACAGTTTTGCCTTTAAAACAGGGATAAACTGAATATCCCTGTCATTTAAAAAATCCGAGAGCCTCTTCCTGTAGCCCTTTCGTATTATAGCCACCTCGCCCACAATCATAAATTTCTCCGTATAAATCGTTACCTTTTGAGCTTCCATACCCTTTCCCTCCATGTAATTAATTGATACTGAAAAAAAAGTCATTTTTCAGCGCGAACTAATTAACTGATTTTTTTAATGATAACATTTTCATTCGAGGATTAAAAGGCGAAAAA
>CAYMMR010000385.1:0-1992 GCA_964391545.1 uncultured Nitrospinota bacterium
GGTAAGAATCGCACTTCTCGAGGCGGATGTCAATCTGAATGTAGCCAAAGAATTTATAGAAAAGATAAGGGCGAGGGCTGTAGGGCAGGAGGTAATGGCGAGCCTGACGCCCGGGCAGCAGGTAATAAAGATAGTCTATGAAGAGCTTGCGGCAATACTCGGCAGCACCGGGAGCAAGATTGTCTTTTCTGCAAGACCTCCCACTATTATCATGATGGTGGGGCTTCAGGGTTCCGGAAAAACCACCACCTCTGCAAAACTGGCAAGGCTGCTTTCAAAGGAGGGACAAAAACCCCTTTTGGTTGCCGCCGATGTGTATCGCCCTGCTGCAATAGAACAGTTGAACATTCTCGGCAAAGAGCTCGGCATACCTGTCTTTAAGGGGAATGGAACGGCTAATCCCGTGGAGATATGCAAGGGCGCTCTGGCAGAGACTAAAGAAAATGGATGCCGCAGCATTATCGTTGATACCGCAGGCAGGCTCCATATAGACGAAGAGCTGATGATAGAGCTTAAAAATATAAAGGAAGAGATAAAACCCCATGAGATTCTGCTCGTCGCCGATGCCATGACAGGTCAGGATGCCGTAAATCTTGCAAAATCTTTCAACGAGCAGCTTGGTATAGACGGGATTGTGCTTACAAAGATGGACGGCGACGCCAGAGGCGGGGCGGCATTATCGATACGGTCTGTTACCGGAAAGCCGATAAAGTTTATAGGCATTGGAGAAAAGCTTGACCAGCTGGAGCCTTTTTATCCTGACAGGGTTGCGTCGCGCATACTCGGCATGGGAGATGTCCTGTCCCTTATAGAGAAGGCTCAGGACTCCTTTAATGAAGATGCGGCGAAGAAGATGCAGAAGAAGTTCAGGGAAGATTCCTTTTCCCTTGCCGATTTCAGGGAACAACTGATGCAGATTAAAAAGCTCGGACCCCTCGACCAGATATTGGGTATGATGCCGGGCATAGGAAAACTCAAAGATAAAGAGGTGGATGAAAAAGAATTGGTAAGGGTTGCGGCAATAATAGATTCGATGACAGAAAAGGAGAGGAACAACCATACTATAATAAACGGGAGCAGGAAAAAGAGAATCGCCAAGGGGAGCGGCACCGAGGTCTATGAGGTAAATCGTCTCCTCAAACAGTTTGTGCAGATGAAGAAGATGATGAAGCAATTTTCAAAGCCGGGATTTATGAAGAGGCTGGGAATGCCGGGAAATATGTTCGGAGCAGGAAGGGGAATGTTTCCATTTTGATTTTTGATTTTGGATTTTGGATTTTAAATCCGCAATCCAAAATCGCAAATCGTAAATTGAAAAAGGGGGTGATGAAGTGCCGGTTATTTTAAGATTAAGCAGAGAAGGGGCTAAGAAAAAGCCGTTCTATCACATCGTTGCAGCGGATTCACGCTCTCCGAGAAATGGAAAATCTCTGGAGACGATAGGGACTTATGACCCGAAGAAAGAATCCGAAGGTGTTAAGATTGACAGGGCAAAGCTGGAGAAATGGATTCAAAAGGGCGCTCAAATTTCCGATACAGTCAGAAATATACTGCCTAAAAAATAACAGTTTAAACGGCTTATGTGGAGGTGGCATAAATGAAGGAACTGGTTGCCTATATTGCAAAGGCGCTTGTAGATAAACCCGAAGATGTTTCGGTTCGGGAGGTTGAAGGCGAAAAAACCTCGGTTATAGAGTTGAAGGTTGCATCCGAGGATTTAGGCAAGGTTATCGGCAAACACGGCAAAACTGCAAGGGCAATGAGGACGATTATCAGCGCAGCGGCAACTAAACTCAGAAAGAGGGCAGTTCTGGAGATACTGGAGTAGACAAATAAAAAATTAAGTAACTATTCAGCAAATTACAATATTCCCCCTTAATAAAGGGGGTTGGGGGGTTGTTTAAACTTTAATGCAGTGTATTACAACCCCCTTTGTCCCCCTTTTATAAGGGGGAATTTAATGGAAATTTATTTGCTGAATAGTTACAAAAT
>CAYMMR010000386.1:0-1959 GCA_964391545.1 uncultured Nitrospinota bacterium
GCTTTTTTACAATCAACGATTCGGCCAGCCTGTCCAATTCTATCGTTGAGACGCCTGCCTTTATCTTTTTTACCACCTCTCCCAAAACCTCGGCAACCAGCCTGTTAGGAATCTTCATCTTTTCTATCTCTTGCCGGGATTTCAGGATTATCATGCCTCAAGAACGTTTACGATTTTATTAAATATATCTTCAACGGTTCCTGTTCCTCTAACAGAATAAAATCTTCCGTTTTTGCTATAGTAGCCTTTAAGCTGTTCCGACTGCTCCTGATATACTTTAAATCTTTTTAATATCGTGCCTTCCTTATCGTCGTCCCTTTGATACAGGTCGCCGCCGCATTTATCGCATACACCTTCTTTTTGGGAAGGATTGAATGTCAGATGAAATCCCTCCCCGCAACTTCTGCATGTCCTTCTGCCCGTTAATCTCTTTAGAAGCTCATCTGAATCTACATTTATATCTATAACATGGTCTATATCCGCGCCCATCTTTTTTAAATTTATGTTAAGCGCCTCTGCCTGCGCAGTGGTGCGCGGAAAACCATCGAGTATATAGCCGCTTTTGCAATCGCTGTCTCTTAATCTGTCTTCGATTATCCCTATGACTACATCGTCGGGAACCAGAGAGCCTGCATCCATATAAGACTTTGCTTTTATGCCGAGGGGCGTTTTATCCGCCACTGCCTTTCTTAATATATCCCCGGTGGATACCTGCGGGATACCGTATTTTCTCGAAATCAATTTTGCCTGTGTTCCCTTGCCTGCCCCCGGCGGTCCGAGTAAAATCAATCTCATAATCAAAAAATTGGAAATTGAAAATTAGAAATTAGAAATTTTATCATTATCCCCTTCTGCTCCTCAACTTCCCCTTTTTTATGAAACCCTCGTAATTTCTCATTACAAGGTGCGACTCCACCTGTGCCATCGTATCCATCGCCACACCCACGACAATAAGAAGTCCGGTCCCGCCAAAATAGAAGGGTATATTAAAATATTTTATAAGATAGTCCGGCAGCACACAGATTAGAGACAAATATGCCGCTCCTCCAAATGTAACCCTCGACAGCGTCTTATCTATAAATTCCGAGGTGGGCTTGCCCGGCCTTATTCCGGGTATAAATCCTCCGTGCTTTTTCATATTATCAGCCACATCCGCAGGGTTGAATATAATGGCCGTATAAAAATAGCAAAAGAAGAATATCATTGAAATATAAATCAAGGTATATACGATAGTTCCCGGCATCAGGCTGCCCGATACCGCCTTCATCCACGGATGCTCTATAAAATTTACTATCGTTGCAGGAAACATTATTATAGAAGACGCAAAAATAGGAGGTATAACACCCGATGTATTTACCTTTAAAGGAAGGTGGGTGCTCTGCCCGCCGTACATCTTCCGCCCGACAACCCTTTTGGCATACTGCACAGGAATCCTCTTTTGTCCGCTCTCCATGAATACGATTACGGCTACTACCGCAACCATGAATATGAGCAGTCCCAGCAATACAAATAACTGAATCTCACCGGTGCCCATCAACTTTACGGTATTTGTAATTGCAGATGGTATGCCCGCAACGATTCCTGCAAATATTATAAGGGATATGCCGTTTCCTATCCCCCTTTCTGTTATCTGCTCTCCAAGCCACATTATAAAAGCCGTGCCGGAAG
This sequence comes from uncultured Nitrospinota bacterium, assembly GCA_964391545.1. GTDB lineage: Bacteria > Nitrospinota > Nitrospinia > UBA9942 > UBA9942 > JACQEW01. Next base: position 1,669 of record CAYMMR010000386.1, read on the forward strand.
TCAAGGTAAGAACAGTCATCAGACGAAATGACCATCCAGGATCAGGCACCACCAGCGCGCCTGTAGGGCTTTTCATAGCCTCCAGCCCAAAGCTTATGCCGAGCCCCTGTATGCAGCTTAATAACACCGTCCCGTATCTTGTATATTGAGTTATCTTCTTCTGACCCTGCTCCCCCTCTTTTTTAAGCTTTTCCAGAGAAGGAACTACAACAGTCAGAAGCTGAAGAATAATAGAGGCGCTTATATCTGTCTCTTATACACATCTGACGCTGCCGACGATCTTACGCGTGT
>CAYMMR010000387.1:0-1932 GCA_964391545.1 uncultured Nitrospinota bacterium
GAATCTGATTAAGCCGTATCTCTCTCCTTTATTTAGCCTGTCCCCCTCTTTTACCCGGCAGACTATCCTCCTCGCAATAAGCCCTGCAATCTGTTTGACCAAAATTCTAACCCCCCCATCCCCCCCTTTACTAAAGGGGGGAGAGGGGGGATTTAATTCAATCAACACAGAGTTCTGCTCGTTTAAAAGAGACGCCTTGTCGTCAAATGCGGCAAGGAATTTGCCGTGATTATATACAACCTTCTTAACCGTTCCTTTGCAGGGGGCGCGGTTTACATGGACATTAAACACAGAAAGAAAGATACTGACACAAATAGCATCCCCGCCATAAACGGCATCATTTTTTATCTCCTGTATCTTTACCACCTTGCCGTCGGCAGGCGATACAACCGTTCTATCATCCCCTGCAATCTCCCTTTCCGGATCCCGAAAAAAACTTATTACAAAGATGGTCAAAACACTTAAAATTATCGAGAGCGCCGTCAGACAAAAATAAAACGATATGCCTGATAGAATCAGCAGGGGGATTATAAAACGATAACCATCGGAAACTATTGGAATGCGCATGTCAAATTCAAGTATACTGCCGTAAAAGTTTTTCCGAACGACTTTTTAAATTTTCTTTTGAACCTTTAATATTTAAAAATAAAACAAAAGAAAATTTAACGGAAGTGAGGAAAAAGCTTTTACGGCAGTATTTAATTTAGCTTGCCTTTTTCCCAATCCACCCCATCATCTTCCTCAACTTTTCCCCTACCTCTTCAATCTTATGCTCTGCGCCTTTTTTAAGAAGGGCATTATACATAGGACGGTTAGCCTGATTCTCGACTATCCATTCCCTTGCGAATTCCCCCGATTGAATCTCATGCAGAATCTTCTTCATCTCCCTGCGGGTCTCATCGGTTATAACCCTCGGCCCCCTTGTTACATCTCCGTATTTTGCAGTCTCGCTTATGGAATACCTCATATTGCTTATACCACCCTCGTAGATTAAATCCACAATCAGCTTCAATTCGTGGAGGCATTCGAAATATGCAACCTCCGGCTGATAACCTGCCTTTACAAGAGTATCGAACCCCGCCCTTATCAGTTCAGAAGCCCCGCCGCAAAGGACAGCCTGCTCGCCGAACAAATCAGTCTCCGTCTCCTCTTTAAAGGTGGTCTCTATTACACCCGCCCTTGTCCCGCCGATGCCCTTTGCATAAGCCAGTCCTATGTCCTTTGCCTTTCCCGTAGCATTTTGATGGATTGCAATTAGGCATGGGACACCTTTCCCCTCTGCATAGACCCTGCGAACCAGATGTCCGGGTCCCTTTGGAGCTACCATGAATACATCTATATCCAAAGGAGGAACAATCTGTCCGAAGTGGATATTAAATCCGTGCGCAAAGGCAATTGCCTTTCCCTTCTTTAAATTCGGCCTTATATCGTTTTCAAATACCTCTCTCTGCTTTGTATCCGGAATCAGCATCATTATAATATCCGCCTTTTTTGCCGCATCCGAAGCAGTCTCAACCTTCAGCCCTGCATCTTTAGCCTTTTTCCAGTAATCGCTCCCCTTCCTTAAACCTACGACAACATTCTGCCCGCTCTCCTTCAAATTCAAGGCATGTGCATGCCCCTGACTCCCATAACCGATAACAGCAATCGTCTTACCCTTTAAATACTTTAAATCCGCATCCTTATCATAATAAATCTTTGCCATTCTTTTCTCCTTTCTTTAAGAAAACTATATATCCGCAGATTACGCAGACTCGAAGGGAGTGTAAGTGTAAGTGCAAGTGTAAGTTAAAAGATTTTATTTACCTATCCCTTACACTCTTCACTTTCACTTTTTTAATCTGCGGTAATCTGCGTAATCTGCAGATTATTAAAATTTTTGGTAACTATTCAGCAAATAAATTTCCATTAAATTCCCCCTTATAAAAGGGG
>CAYMMR010000388.1:0-1907 GCA_964391545.1 uncultured Nitrospinota bacterium
CCGTAGCCCAGCGCGCCGCCCTCAAAAGAGGAATAACCGCCTTTTTCCCGCCGATAACGCCGAGGATAAATACCGCATGTATTACAGCCCACCATTCCGGCGGTTCTTTCTGCCATAGATACTGTTCCGATACAATGCGGGACAATATTCCAGTCATCTTTTCGCCCCGCTTTAAAAACTCATCCACTGCCTCCCGAGGAAGACGGTCTTCTTCGGTGAATATAAGACTCAACAATTCATCATCAGGAAGCTTTTGATAGTCCATAAAAAATCTCCTCTTTTTATCCGCAGCGGTTACAGACTTGCCGCATTAAACCTTGTCCTGAATCTGTTTCAGGAGAAGAACTCGAACGCTTCACCCCTCAAAGTTGCCAGCAGAGATGTTGAACAGCAAGAGATTGCAAGGTGATTTAAAAAATATTCCGAGACGATTGTGGCATAAACTCTTAATTGCGATAGAGCCAAAAAATTGCAATTCAGTCTTCTGCAATAACTTTTCTCATAGCATCCAAAAAATCCTTTGCAAGCCCGACAAACTCAGCAGCCTCATCAGACGACCACTCGATAAGCTCCTTATAATCTCCCTCCTGTCTTGCCTCAAAGAGTTTGTGGAGAATTTTTGAATAGCCTTTATCTATCTTATTTGTATGAACAAATTCCTTATCAAAGATAGATATTATCCCTGCATGTTTGGAAGTCTTTATATTTATATTTTTGATTAGAAAAAGAGCAAGGATAGAATAAAAAATTGCGTAGTATGCCCTGTTTATTATAGATCTTGGGGAGAGATTATTATGTATTATCCTCTCGGCATCGGATAAAGTCTCTTCAGCCTGTTTAAGCCTGTAAGCTAAAAGTGTCTGTTTATCCGTCATAAACTTACTCCTTCTGCAACGATATTTCTTACAATGGGAGATGATTTGAGAGCAGATCTTTCTATCTCATCCCTTGTAAAAATAAGGGGGGATATAACAATAAAATTTATAAAACCCACCTCCCATGTAATATCAAAAATCCGTTCCTTTAATGTTCTGTCAATAGATTCCACCTCTATGAAAACATCCATATCCGAATACTCGTCCTCATTTCCCCTTACCCTTGAGCCGAATACCCGAAAATCAACGAGCCTGACAGACTCCTCAAGCCTCCTCTTTAACTCCATTGCTATCTTAAAATCCCTTTCCGTCATAAAACACCACCTCACACAGCATTATACTCAAGTCAATTGGCATACACAAGGTTCAGAATTCCGGTCGTCTTGACCCGCAGTGGTTACAGACTTACCGCTTCAAACATTGTCCATCACAATATTGAAACTATTTTCCTGACCGATTTATCCAATGGTTCTAAGTCTTCCTTTATTGTCTGCCAGACAATATCAATATCTACACCAAAATATTCATGGGTCAGTTTGTTTCTCATCCCAATTATTTCCTGCCATGGAATTTCAGGATGATTTTCTATAATTTGAGAAGGAATTTTACCCGCCGCTTCCCCGATGACCTCAAGACTCCTTAAAACAGCCTTTATTGTTTTCCTGTCATTAGAAAAACTTTCTATTGTCATTCCATCGGTGAACTCTTTGATGTCTGTGATAGATTCGAGGATATCATTCAGATAATCGAGAAGAATCCTTTCATTAGACATACTTTACCTCTTCCAGTATCCGTTTGCCTATATGAGGTTTTAATGCCTTCTTGGTTACTAACTCAATCCTAAGCCCAAGAAGGTTGGACAAGATATTCTCAAACTTTATAAACTGCACAAAACTTATGGGTCTTTCCAGTTCTATTAGAATATCCACATCGCTGTCTTCATTCTGTTCGCCTCTTATATATGAGCCGAATATGCCGATTTCTTTCAGTCCATATTGCTCTTTAAATTCGTCTTTATGTTTCTGAATCACC
>CAYMMR010000389.1:0-1894 GCA_964391545.1 uncultured Nitrospinota bacterium
TATAAGAGACAGCCTATATGATCGCTGTGCAGATGAGAGATATAAACCGCATCTATGTCATTAGGAGCGATGCGGCATTCCGATAGGGAAAATTTTGCATCGCTTCCGCAATCGAGGAGCATTTTCTTTCCGCTTTGGGAGGTAATCAGCATATTCGAGTGATAATATTCCATCGTGGAAAATTGAGAGCCGACGCCTAAAAATTTAATTTTCATTGTAAAAGTATTTAGACAGGATTAACAGGATGGACAGGATTAAATTTTAGCCCCTGATAGATTCAATCGGGGGTTATCCTGTTTTATCCTGTATATCCTGTCTAAAATCAGGTCTTTGTTCATAATCCTTTAAAAAAGTTTTTGCCTCCAGCGGCATGGAAGTAAAACCGATCCTGAATAAAGAGGAAGAGACAGGCGATTTTTCGATTACCTTGCTGTATATATCCGAGGTAATCTCCATGCCTTTGCCGTCAAAGAGGGATATCCGTAAGTTAGACAGCCTGTCCAGAGTTACATCCGCATGAATATCCGCCAGGTCGTCGGACATACGAATTATGGCGCCTTTATACGACGAATCGCCTGCATATTTTCCTTCGAGCACCTTAAAGATGATCGTCAGAGGCTCTTTTAGCTCGTTCATCTTTATCTCCTCTTTTTTAGGCAGGAAAAGATTGTAGCTGCCTTTAATCCCGCCGACCTCGTAAATCGTAATCGGATTTATAACCCCTTTGGGAATAACTTCCATTGTATTGTCTATCCTTAACATATCCCCACAATCCTTCATTGTGCTCTCGGAGATGAGTATCTGCCCCCCTATGGTATACGACTCGATTCGCGATGCAAGATTGATATTGCTCCCCACGACGCCGTATTTCACCCGTTTTTTCGAGCCTATGTTTCCTACGACCACCTTGCCCGTATTAATGCCGATTCCCATTTTTATTTCCGGGTAACCTGCCTCGCGGTTGCGGCGGTTGACCTCCTTCATAGCTGTCTGCATCTCGACTGCGCATGCGACCGCCCGGACTGCGTCATCGTCGTGGCAGATAGGCGCCCCGAAAATTACCAGAATGGCATCGCCGATAAACTCGTCAATGGTGCCGTAGTGTTTAAGTATTATATCCGTCATGGCCTCGAGATATATGTTAAGTATCCCTACTATATCTTCGGCAGGCAGCCTCTCGGCAATGGATGTAAAACCGCGAAGGTCGGTCATCATAATGGTTACCTTCTGTATCTCCCCGCCGAGTTTGAGTCCTCCGGGCGTCTCTATAAGACTCCTTACGATTTCGTCCGACAAGTATTTGCCGAAGGTCTCGCGGATAAATCTGTTATGGATTTCGAGCTGCTTGTTCAATTTCTCCAATTCGTTATTTTTAAGGGCAAGGTCTGCCATCAATTGAAGGTTCAGTTCCTTCATCTTTTTCTTTTCGAGGATATTTTTTATCGAAAGGAGGATGGTATCGCCTATATTCTCGTCCTTTAGGAGATAGTCGTTTGCCCCGCTTCGTATAACCTCGATTGCCGTGGAAATCTCGCTGCTTCCGGTAAGGATAATAACAGGGACATCCAGCTTCGTATTTCTGAGTTCCTTTACCAGTTCCATACCGCTCATCTCCGGCATATTCATATCCGATATAATCAGTCCGATGCCCGGATCCGAGCAGTATTTCTCCAGCGCATCGGCGCCGTTTTGCGCCGTTTCCGTGATATAGCCCTTCGATTGAAGGACATCCGACAGCATTTCCCTGACGAGCGAATCGTCGTCGGCTATGAGAATCTTCGTATTTTCCATTTCCAAAAACCTCTTTTAAAAAACTACTGAAGCCGCTGAGGCACGGAGACACAGAGAAAAAACTAATCTTTTTTGACACAGATGGACACTGATTATTTATGAT
>CAYMMR010000390.1:0-1880 GCA_964391545.1 uncultured Nitrospinota bacterium
AAAAAGGCGCTGGAAAAATGAAGGCAAAAAGGCGAAAAGGCAAAAAGGTAAAGAGGTTTAAAACCTTTTAGCCTCTTAGCCTTTTAGCCTCTTAACCTTAATATGAGGTGTTTATGGATAAACAAAAGATTCTTTTAGTTGACGACGAGAAAGATATTCTGGAACTGTTTGGCGAGGCGTTGAGGCAGGAAGGGTATAGCATAGCTACTGCTGGCAGCGGAAATGAGGGTGTGGAAAAATTCAAGACGGATATATTCGATATCGTTCTGTCGGACTTAAATATGCCCGGCATGTCCGGTCTCGCCTTCCTTAAAGAGATAAAAAGACTGGACAGCAAAGTTCCTTTTATTATTATTACGGCTTACGGGAGCATAGAGACTACCGTAAAGGCATTGAAAGACGGCGCCTTCGATTATATCACGAAGCCTGTTATTAATATGAATGAGATTATACCTGTGCTTAAAAAGGCAGTTAGATTGAAAAAGGAATTGTCATATACGGATGTTCTGTCGCAATTTGCCGAAACCAGGTTCAAGGCATCTATACCTGCAAGGATAGAGATTATAGAGCCCTTGATAAGTCAGATAGAGGCGGTTTCGAAAATTGCCGGTTATAATAGCGGTAAATTCGATGTGAATATTAAAAATGCCGTTTACGAGGCAGTCTTGAATGCAATTACCCACGGCAACAGGATGGATAAAAACAAGAAGGTGGATATAGACGCGAATATTACAAGCAAGAGGCTGGAGATAGATATAGCCGACGAAGGCAATGGGTTCGACCCTTCTCCATATCTTGGCGCTCTTATTAATGACAATCTGTCGAAACTGAAAGGGAGAGGAATTTTTCTTGTAAGGGGCGTTATGGACGAGGTAAGATATAACCGCCGGGGAAATGTTATAACAATAGTGAAGTTATGTATGATGGGGTGATATGGATAAAAAAGAACTGATGAGATATGAAGAGATAGTGGAAAACCTGCTCCTTTTCTATGGCGATATTATCAGAAAGGAAGAAAAGAAATACCGAACCCTCTTTGATAATGCCAGCGATGCGATTATTATTGCGGATTTAAACGGCAAGTTTATCGATGTAAATAAAAAGGCAGAGAAACTGACGGGATACAGCCGTGAGGAACTGTTAGACCTTGTCGTTGGTGACCTCTCTCCTATAGAGGATGTATATATAAACAGCAAAGTATTTCGGGACGGATTTGAAGCAGGGCATCTCACCCATATAGGGGCAAAGATATTAAGGAAGGATAAAACCCTTGTCCCTGTTGATATTACGGCCTCTGTTATCGAATACGGCGGCAAGAGGGTAATGCAGGGTATCTTTAGGGATATGAGGGAGAGGGAGAGGCTCGAACAGCAGATTATAGAAAGCCGACTGATGTTCAGGACGTTGTTCGATTCTATGGATGACTATATATCGCTCCACGACAATGACGGTGTATTAAAAATGGCAAATAAATCCCTTGCGAACTCCGTAAATTTACCGGTTAGAGAGATATTAGGAAAAAAATGCGAGGATATATACAGATGCGGGCAAAAGGATGAGAACTGCGCCATAGGTAGAAGCATAAAAACTATGAAACAGGAATTTTCGGAGGTTGCAGTTGACAGGAGTATCTTTCATGTATGGGTATATCCTATGATTAACAGGAATGGAGAATTGGAAGGCGTAATACAGCATAGAAAAAATGTAACGGAATATAAGCTCATGGAAAAAGAGATATTCCAGTTGCAAAAGATAGCAGAGCTTGGAAATATGGCAGGCGGGATCGCCCATGAGATCAGAAATCCGTTAAATACCATAAGCAGCGCCTTATATCTTATGAAAAAGGCGGCAGGCAAATCCAATATAAAGGCAGATTCCTA
>CAYMMR010000391.1:0-1853 GCA_964391545.1 uncultured Nitrospinota bacterium
AACATCAAAAAATAGGAAAATTATTGACTTGCGCGGAATAATCTGATATTTTAACCGATATACTATTTTTAGGAGGAATAAATGGACCAATTTAAAACCCTGTTAGCCGTAAAGAAGTTGATGTCAAAAAATATTTTTACCGTCGGGGTAAAATCCTCTGTAACCGAGGCGGCAAAACAGATGAGCAGGCACAAAACAGACTGCATCCTTGCCGTTGACGGCAACGATGAGGTTGTCGGAATACTTACGGAAAGCGATATAGTCCGCAAGGTAGTGGCCAAAGAGATTAATCCTTCGGCAGCTGCTATAAAGGATCTTATGAGCGAGCCTCTGCTCGATATTGCCTCCGACGAGTCAATTTTCGAGGCGAAAAAGATAATGGAAAAACATAATGTCCACCATCTTATCGTAAAGGAAAGCGGCAAATTGGTGGGTATTGTAGCGGCAAGAGACCTCGTAAAATCATAGGAGCCTAAAGATTTGGACTGCTCTGTATAATATTCTCTTTGATATAATCAATCAGCTCCTTCATGTCCTCTCCTTCGATATAAATATCAAACCCCTTGAATACTTCCGAGATAAGAGCGAGGTCTTCTTCCGATATTCCGCTTTCGATTCTGTTTGCGATAGCATCCGCACATTTGACCACAGAGAACAGGGCAATCTCCTTTGTTACGGCATGATGGTTGTGTATTGCCTCAACGATAGGGTCGGAAAATTTCCACAGTTTTGTAAGGAGGGCGCCGACCCGCGGGTGTTCGTCTCTTAAAAGCCGTTCTATGACATCTTCTGTAATAGCATATTTTCCCGGCTCTTGTTTTTCTATCTCCTGCAGTAAAAGCAGAATGATATTTTTTCCTATATCATGTATAGCGCCGGATAGAAAGGCATTCTCTTTAAATCGTCGAAACTGACTGACCCTGTCTGCAAGAATATCGCAGATTATCGCACACTTCAATGAATGCTCTCCGATGACCTTTATCCTGTCTTCTGTCAATATCCGTCCCTTTTTTTTGATGAAAGAATTGTTTGTGGCAAAGGAAATGATGACATTTTTTACTGCATCCGTGCCGAGCCTTGCCATTGCATCCTCCAGCTTTTCTATTTTTTGGACGCCTCTGTAAAAGGGGGAGTTTACGACCCTGATTATATTTACGACAAGCTCCGGCGTCTGGTAAATAAGCCTCGATAACCTCTTATAAGCGGAATGATTGGAGCGTATAATCTCGAGGGACTCTGCAACTATGGCAGGCCTCACGGGCAGGGAATTTACATTCATTATCATTTCCGCAAGACGGCTGTTAAGGGAGACCTTTTCATCTGCAGATCGAGGCGCTCTGTCCGAATCGGCATCTGTATGCTCTGCCGAAGCTTCGAATGTCAAAAAGGTTTTTAGATAATTGACCCAATCCCTGCTTTTAACGGCATCTTCCCATTTCCCTTCCTTAAAGCTGACCTTTAAAATTCGGGCTCCAATGGAAACAGGCATCATGCTATTCCTGTTTCCCTTAAGCCATTTAACATTTCCCAATACCCTGACCCCATCGCTTTCGGAAGGGATAGGCATATTTAGGATAATGGCGTCTTCTTGCTCTTCCGCCGGCCGAATTTCCGGAGAGGCATGAGATGATTGCTCTACGGTTAGACATACGCCGTTCAGGCTTATGTTCGACAATTCCCCTTTTTTAATTTTCGATGCATAAGACGCTCCTCTATTTTGCCTGTCAACCCATTGGCAGGCAACTTTTGCCTTTTTCCTGAATCTCTTAAACCTGCGGTTGTTTTCTGTCATCGTTATTTAGTTCACACTGAAAAATGACCTTTTTTTCACTTCCGTTATTTTTCCTTTTGCT
>CAYMMR010000392.1:0-1848 GCA_964391545.1 uncultured Nitrospinota bacterium
CCGCATCGAGTGCGGAATGACAAAAATACACAGATATAGGACATTAATATTACAGCTATCAATAATCTTTTTGACACAAATGGACACTGATTATTTATGATTTTTAAGGTTCTTTATTTTGGTTCTTTCTGTGTTAATCATAATTTATCTGTGTCTTTCAGTGTCTTTATTTTTTTGTCTTTTCTCTATGCCTGTGGTTATCCCTTTCCTTTATACTTTTTCGGCAGTGCAATGGTAAAGACGCTGCCTTTGCCCGGCTCGCTCTCCACCCATATCCTCCCGCCGTGCATATCCACGAGGGACTTTGTCAAATCCAGCCCTATGCCGATGCCGCCGAACCTCCTTGTGGTCGAGCCGTCAACCTGCCTGAACCTGTCGAATATAACCCCCATGCTTTCCGGTGCGATGCCTATTCCGGTATCCCTGACGATTACCCATACCTCATCATAAGAGTTTGTGCTGGTAACAGTTATCTTTCCACCCTGCGGCGTATATTTTATAGCATTTACCAAAAGATTGCTAATGATTTGTTGAACCCTCCTCGGGTCCGCCTCTATCTCTTTAACAGCGGGGTCAAGCTCTTCGGTTACGGTATGATTATGCTCCGCTATCATTGTCTGCAGGGAATAAATAGTATTCGATATTACAAAATTTATATCCGTCGGGTTAATAAACAACTCCATCTCTCCCGCCTCGATCTTCGATATGTCAAGGAGGTCGTTTATTAAATTAAGCAGGCTGTTGCTGCTCTGCGATATTATCGTAAGATACTCCTTTCTCCTGTCTGATGGCAGAAAATCGTCGTCCATCAACAGCTTGCTGAATCCTATTACGGATGTAAGGGGTGTTCGCAGTTCATGGCTTATATTGGCAAGGAATTCGGATTTGAGGCGGTCATATTTCTTTAACTGGATATTTGCATCCTCCGCCTCTTTTTTTGAATTATGCAAATCTTCCATTATATTTAAGAGCGCCTGTTTCGTCCTCGAAAGGTCGGACACGGTTTTCTCCAATTCTGCCGTCTTGCTATCCGCCTCCTCTTTTTTCATTAATAAAACATCTCTACTGGATTCAATCTCCTCTTTGGACTCCGTCAGATTCGAAAAGAGATAAAAGTCAACCATCAGCCAGCGATACTGGATAAAGGCTAAAGATGCGGATACGAACATAAAACCCGCAAAATAAAAGTTATTGACAATAAAAGGGTGGATGCCCCGGTTAAAAGGAAGGTCTAAAAGGAGTGAAGGGACGATATAAAATAAATATGTGAAAAACTGGGCGGGGATTTCGTATCTTAATTGCCAGGGGTATAAAGAGGCTACGACCATCACCATGCCGAGGGTTATAACCCAATATGAATCATAGCCGCCCGTCAGGCGGATAATAATAGCATTGATTAAAGCCGCATTAAACCAGAGAAAGGCAGTGCCTGCAGTATTATAAAAATTGACGCTCTTGCCCGGGGGCAGGAAAAATACGGCATAGAGGAAGATAAAAATAGCCAATACCTTCAGGGCAAGAATTTGAAGAAACTGCTCGGCAGGGAGGTGGTAATCCATTATATTCGACAGGAGATACAGGAAAACTGCGCATGCGCCGATAATTTTGAGACGGTAGTAGCATACAACGGCAATCCTCTTTTTAAATCTATCGTCCTTCTCTATGAGGGACGGGGATAGGGGGTATCCGATATTGAGTATGCCGTTTATAAACTTTTTCATTTTATTCATTCCTCAATCTTATACTTCTTCTCCCTCCCCGTCTCGCCAAGCAGCTTATTGACCTCTTTCTTCAGCTCTATCATACGAAGCTCCCTTTCCACCGCTACATTATTCAATATCTCAAGCT
>CAYMMR010000393.1:0-1831 GCA_964391545.1 uncultured Nitrospinota bacterium
GTAAAACCCTTTGAGATATTAATGAGAATCCTGCCCCCTCCGCGGTATGACTCCATAGACCCTACGCCCTTTTTAGCGATATTTTTTCCCATATTTTTCGGTCTTATTCTCGGCGATTCGGGTCATGGCTCGATTCTCCTCCTTGGCGCTTTTATATTGAGGGTGAGATTCGGAGAAAACGCCGTCATTACGGATGTCGCAAAGATAGCTTTTTTATGCGCTGTTTATTCCATTGTTTTCGGGCTTCTATTCGGCGAATTTTTTGGAGGGTTTGGAGAGAGATTCGGCATACATCCGATTCTTTTCGACCGCAGCAAAACTATAAAAGGGTTTCTAATCATAGCTATTGCGATAGGGGCAGGGCATATTATGCTTGGATTTATATTGTCCCTGATAAATTCCATTAAGTGGAAGAGGAAAAATGAGGTTATCGGCAAGCTGTCTTCGATTCTCATGTTATTTGCCGTATTGACGGCGATTGCAGCCATTGCCGGTTATCTCCCGCGAGGGTTTCTGTTTTTCGGAATTATCGCGTCAATAGCGGCTATTCCGGTTATTTTAATATTCGAAGGTTTAATAGGAGTTATCGAGGCGATTAAATCCCTAAGCAATATCGTTTCTTATGCCCGTATTATGGCGCTTGGAACGGCTGCAGTAATGATGTCTCTCGTTGCCAACAGGATGGGCGAGAGGAGCGGCAATGTTATCGCAGGAATAATTATCGCCGTCCTTATTCATATATTAAACATTATTATAGGCGTTTTCTCTCCTGCGATTCAAGCCCTTCGTCTTCACTATGTGGAGTTTTTCGGCAAGTTCTATAAAGAAGGAAATAGGAGATATGTTCCATTTAGAAAGATAAGAGGGGAGGTGAGATTATGGAGAAGGGTCTGATTGCCCTTTCTGCTGCCATAGCCATTGCCGTAAGCGGTCTGGCTACTGCATGGGCGCAGTCGAAAATAGGCTCTGCAGGCGCAGGGGCTATTGCCGAGAAGCCCGAGGTAAGCGGCACCATTATCATTCTTATGGCTATTCCGGAGACTATGGTTATACTCGGTTTTGTAATTGCAGTTATGATTATACTGGGGATTTGAAGACAGGTAGAGGTAGAGGTAAAAGTAAAGTAGCGGCTTTCTTCTATCTCTACCTTTACCTTTACCTATTTTTTTATGAGTTACGACGAGCTTATAAATGCTATAGAGAGAGACGCCTTAAGAGAAAGGCAGAAGATATTGGAAGATGCCATGATAGAGGCGGATAATCTTATAGAAGGCGCCAAAAGAGAGCTAAAAAAAATAAAGGGTGAGAGATTGGCAGAATTAAGGCATTCCTTCGAGAGAGAAAGAACCCGCGCCGTTAGCAGTGCAAAGAGAGATGCAAAGGCGCTTTCTCTTTTGGCGAAGGATGAAATTATATCGGAGGTTTTTAGAGAAACGGAAAAAAAGGTTACGGAAATAAAAAAGGGAAAAGGGTATCCTTATATACTGATAAAGCTTTTTAAAGAAGTTGCCGAGAAGGGAAGGATGGAATTGGATTCCGGCGAATTTGAGGTTTGCGTATCGGAGGATGACATGGATATATTGAAGAGGGAGATGCAGGATGGCGTGAAATTAAAGCCGGATAGGGATATTAAGGAGGGTGTAATTTTGGCATCGAGCGACGGCAGAATCAGGCTGGTAAATACAATGAAGAGCCGCATCGAGCGGGTAAAAGCGGATATGCTGCCGATTCTCGACCATGTTCTTTTTTCATAGGACGGTCTAATTAGTTCGCACTGAAAAAAAGGTCATTTTTCAGTATCGCCTAATTTAATGTATAGGAATTTCAATGT
>CAYMMR010000394.1:0-1797 GCA_964391545.1 uncultured Nitrospinota bacterium
TCGGCTCCTCGAGCGCCTTCTTTACGATGCTGACGCCGACCTGAAAATCTCCTTTAAGATCGATTTTCTCGAGTGCAGGGATGGATCTTAGCAGGGCTACACCGCCGCCGGGAACTATGCCTTCTTCGGCAGCAGCCTTTGTTGCGTGCATGGCGTCCTCTATCCTCGCCTTTTTCTCTTTCATCTCGGTCTCTGTTGCGGCTCCTACATGGATTACTGCAACGCCGCCTGCCAGCTTTGCAAGCCTCTCCTGAAGCTTTTCCCTATCATAGTCGGAGGTGGTCTCGTCAATCTGGACCCTTATCTGTTTTACCCTTCCTTCGATTGCGGCTTTTTTGCCAGCGCCTTCTACGATGGTTGTATTGTCTTTGTCAATAATGACCTTCTTTGCCCTTCCGAGGTCATTTAAAGTTACCTTCTCGAGCTTAATGCCGAGGTCTTCGGTTATAGCCTTTCCGTCTGTCAGGACTGCAATGTCATCGAGCATCGCCTTTCTCCTGTCGCCATAACCCGGGGCTTTAATTGCGGCGCCTTTGAGAGTTCCTCTCAGTTTATTGACAACGAGGGTAGCCAGCGCCTCTCCTTCAACCTCTTCCGCTATAATCAAAAACGGCCTTCCTGACTGTGCAATCTTCTCAAGAAGAGGAAGCAGGTCTTGCAATACGCTTATTTTTTTCTCGTGGATAAGGATATATGGGTCTTCCAATTCCACTTCCATTCTCTCTGCGTTCGTAACAAAGTATGGAGAGAGATAACCCCTGTCAAACTGCATACCTTCGACTATCTCGAGGGATGTCTCCATGGATTTCGCTTCCTCGACGGTAATAACGCCGTCCTTTCCTACCTTGTCCATTGCCTCTGCAATGAGGTCTCCGATTATCTGGTCGTTATTCGCCGATACGGAGCCTACCTGGGAGATTTCCTTTTTCCCCTTTACGGGGATGCTCATCTTTTTCAATTCATCTATTACGGTTTCTACCGCCTTTTCTATTCCCCTCTTCAGATCCATTGGGTTTGCGCCTGCCGCCACATTCTTGCTTCCTTCCCTGAATATCGCCTGCGCAAGAACAGTAGCGGTAGTTGTTCCGTCCCCTGCAACATCGCTGGTCTTGCTCGCCACTTCCTTAACCATCTGGGCGCCCATGTTTTCAAAAGGATCTTCCAACTCGATCTCCTTTGCGACAGTTACCCCGTCTTTTGTAATTGTGGGAGACCCCCATTTTTTATCGAGGACAACATTTCTCCCTTTAGGCCCAAGGGTTACCTTAACGGCGTTGGCAAGCTTATCAACACCCTTAAGAACCGTGCCCCTTGCCTCTTCACTGTAAACCAATTGTTTTGCTCCCATGTTAAATTCACCTCCAAAATAATGTGTATTTACTCGATTATCCCGAGTATGTCGTCAGCCCTTAGAATGAGATGCTCTTCGCCTTCTATCTTTATCTCGGTTCCGGAATATTTTCCGAAGAGAACCTGATCCCCTTCTTTTACTTCGATCGGCTCCCTCTTTCCGTTTTCAAGGAGCTTTCCAGAGCCTACGGCAATGACTTTCGCCCTCTGAGGCTTCTCCTTTGCAGAATCCGGAATAATGATTCCACCGCTGCTCTTTGTATCCTCTTCTATTCTTTTTACTATCACCCTATCGAATAAAGGTCTTATCTTCATTATACTTCACCCCCTTTCTTAAAATATTTAGTTAAAAAGCCTTTATTATGAAAGATTCATATTTGCGACACTATCATATATAATATCTGCATGCCCCGCTGTCAAGGTAAGGATAAAAAAAATATGATATTC
>CAYMMR010000395.1:0-1796 GCA_964391545.1 uncultured Nitrospinota bacterium
GGGGTGCCCTTCTCCCTCTCTTTACTTGTTCTGTAACTTTTTATCGTTACAGATTTTTGATTAGGTTGATGTGGCATTTTTCACCTCCTTTCCTTCTCAACCCGCCATCCTAAAATGATCGATCTCCGACTCCCGGTTCAACCGATCAAAAGAATAGAAAGATTATAAACAGGCAAAAGATAAAATAGTTATCTCCTTTCTATTAGTAACCTTTTTTGAGAAACGAATCAGCCGCAATTTATCAATGTGCAAGAAAAATAAAATCTATAAGTTACAAAATAAGCGCAGCATAAAGCACTCTTTATATACTTACGATAGGGAAATTTTACCTGAGAGAGAGAGGCTCTGTCAACTATAGGTTTAGGCTTTGCAAGAGGACCTCTTGCAAATGGCGTCATGTCAGTCTATATCGAAATCAATAGCAAGTTTCTCTATTATAGCCTCATCAAGAGGTAAACCAATAAAATTTTCGTAGTCCGTATTAGGATTTTTCTTTATGAAATAATCAAGTATATAATGTGTTTTAATCCAGTCAGTCTGCCTCTTATTAAGATATTCGGGCAGAGAGCATGGATACGGTGCCTCATTCCATTTGTTGATAGGCAAATTTAGTGTCCTTAAAGGATTAAGATTTATGTATCGGGAAAGATGGAGTAATTGCTCATCAGTTTCTATATAAACTGCCTTATAAACATCTTGGAATAACACTCCTATTCTATTGTATTTACGGTTAAAATACATCCCGTATCTAGTGCCTAGCGAATTCATTAAATGATTGAAGGCATTCCGTCTTTGTCGAATGAGCAAATGAAAATGATTCGGCATAAGAGCGTAGCATACAAGCTCAATATTTTCGTTGTAATTCTTTAACCTCAAAAGTTTGACTGCTTTATCTTTATCCTCAGGAGTTGATTTTTTTGAAATAATTATTTCACTTAGACCTTTCTCATCCTTAGGAGATAGATAAGTCTGTAAATAGGAAAGGAAAGTTGAATAATCTTGATCATCAAGAAAAATATCACGCTTTTCTACACCACGGTTATAGATATGATAAAAGGAATTGTCTATGTAGATTTTTACCGAATTTCTTGATGCCACTACTTCAAGATATCACGCCACAACGGCTTTTGCAAGAGGACCTCTTGCAAATGGCTTCCTAAAGGCCTAAAACCTTCAGTCCATTTACCGTTGCAATCATTACTAATTCATCTAAATCATAAAAATGCAATGACTCCAGAAGAAATCGCAATTCCGTCCACATATCTCCATCGACAAAAGGTTTATATATATCATGTATATTATCGGTTCCTATTCCCACAATGATATTTTCTTTTGCCAATTCCTCCACAGGCGCGATAGAATTATGACTCGGTACCAGATCTTCACGCCTTCTATGATCGATCCATCCAGTTGGGCATGTGACTAACATTAAGTCAGCTTTTTTCATTACATTGTATAATTTTTGTCTGTAATCATTTTTATGAGCGGCGATTGAGACTCCATGCACTGCGACAACTTTCTCCCCCATACCATGCTCTATAGTTTTTTTTGCCAGAAGCTCCGTTTCTTTCTCAAGAGGTGTATTTAGTTGATCCACATGTAGATGTGCCATTTTATTTAGTTTTTTAGCTGTTGCAAGCACGATATCTATATGCTTCTCCTCATTACCTTTGTCCTTTGCCGGAAGTCCTCCTACGATATCGCAAAACTCTGCTCCCACCTCAAACCATTCCCTTTGTTTCCTATCCAGTAATCCCTTATATGTTGATCCATTAATAAACTTTATGATTATATCT
>CAYMMR010000396.1:0-1482 GCA_964391545.1 uncultured Nitrospinota bacterium
CTCACTACAGGCTTCTGGCTTCTGACTTCTGACTTCTCCATTTCCCCTCCTCTTTTTATATTGACTATTTTTGTCATTTCTTCAGACGCCGTATGAATCTAATAACCTCGATTTGCTCCTCACGGGTCATAGTGCTTTCGATATCGCAGTGTTTACATATTCTTATTGTGCTGCTGCTCCCTTTTAATGATTTATCCTCCGGTATCCCGGCAGGCATGTTAGGTATCTTCTTATGACATATTATGCACTTATCGTTGAAGACCTTATCCCCGACGATTACTTTAGAATATTCAAGGACATCCTTTATCTCTTTATCCGAGATTACCCCTTCCCACGGCACCATTATGTCCCCTTTGCCATGACGGATAGATTCTAAAAGCTCCTTATCCGTCTTATCGAGCCTCTCGCCTTTAGCAAAGCTCGGCGCCTCTGGAAGAATCGGATTTCCGTCTATTCCATGACAGGCTGCGCACCGCTCATGAAATATCTCTCTTCCCTTGAGGAGAGAATCATTCTTATCTTTTTCCTCTCCATAAACTCCTCCGCTCATTAAAAACAAAAAACTAATAATCCACAGATTACACAGATGGACACAGATTTTTTTCAGGTTCTTGTTCCCACGCCCTGCGTGGTAACACATTCCCACGCGGAGCGTGGGAACGAGAAGGAAAAAATAATAGTAAAAACAGGTCTTAAGACCTGTTGCTACAAATCTGTGGATAATACTTTTCTCTTTAAAATTTGTATTCAATCCCCACCTCCCCCTTTAATGCACTGTCTGCGTTTCTGCCATAAATACTTCCTGGAAAAAACACCCCTCCAAAGAATTTAATGCCGGTATTATCGTTTATAGAATAGTAAGCCTTTAAATCGAGTTCCTGTCCTATTTCCCTTGTTTTTGAATTCGAGACAGCCGTGCCGTTACCGAGGGGACCTGTCCCTTCCAACTGTTCTTTTGAGGCATATAAATATGTGTATGAGCCTTCGATGATTAAATATTCAATTGGATTAATTGAGCCATGAATTTGAACCCATGTAGTATTCGCAAATCCCGAACCTCTCTCGACATCCGAAGATTTACCGTCATAACCATGTATATCATCGCTGTATATATAGGTATAATGAAATCCAATCTCGTCCATAAAAAGATTCTGAAAATTCTCCTGCATTTTATCGTTTGGATTATTATCGCCGCTGCCCATGCCAAAGGATAAGCCTGCGGAGAATAACAACCCCCTATCCCCCTTTATTAAGGGGGAATCGAAATCATAAGTCCCGTCTGCATAAATCATATAGGCATTCTGTTGAGCCCTTTCGGTTGGAGATGCGCCCTGCTGTCCTGCAGGGGTGTTTCCTCCCATATAGGTAATCTCGCCAGAATAACTAAAGCCCCTCTCCCCCAGGGGGAGAGGGTGGGGTGAGAACGATAAACCGATAAATATCTTTTCCGGGTATATCTTATCCATGCTCGTGTCGAATTTT
>CAYMMR010000396.1:1492-1793 GCA_964391545.1 uncultured Nitrospinota bacterium
TTGCATGGCATAAAGAGAGTGCTGGTGGAAATTTATAACAACACCGTAAAGGTCTAAATCATGGTCGCTTCCATCAGAATCGTTTACTACCCGTCTCGATGTGGGTATACTTGAACCGTTATTCTGTGTAACACCCTCTCCGCCTTTAACCCAAATGCCCGTTATCCGAAAGTTGTCGAATCCTTTTCCGATTTTAAGCATATCCCTCGTTATATTTGCCACAATGCCGTGACCGACCTTTGCAGGCATGCGCCCGATAGAAAAAGACAACCCCCTATCCCCAACAACCCCCTGACCCCCT
>CAYMMR010000397.1:0-1792 GCA_964391545.1 uncultured Nitrospinota bacterium
TGCTGAAAGTCTATCATAAGGGAAAAAGAGAGGTCAAATTTCAAATTGAGGTTTTCGCTTGTAATATGAAAATATACATGGTATAAAAAATATCTGTTAGGCGCTTATGAATAAAATCTTACGCAAAATGGCAAGAAAATTTAATAAGCGAGGAAACTTTCCTCGCTATTATATCTTTTTCCGATAGGGGGGGGATACTTATGTTAAAAGGGCGGATTAATAGAATTTTATCGGCGGCATTCATTTTAATTTTTGCTGTGGTTTTCATTCCCTATGCAGCATCTTATGCGGAGAAAAAAACTTCGGCTAAAGGAGGAGGCGAGTTGGAAAAGTTAAAGGATACGAAGGCTGTTATCGAGACAAAGATGGGAAGCATCGAGCTGAAATTTTTCCCCGATGCTGCGCCTAATCATGTAAATAACTTTATAAAGCTGTCAAAGAGCGGTTTTTACGACGGCGCTATATTTCACAGGGTAATACCGGGTTTTATGATTCAGGGCGGCGACCCGAATACAAAGGGTAAGGATAAGAGGCTGTATGGTATGGGAGGTCCGGATTATACGGTAAAGGCGGAGTTCAATAAGATAAGTCATAAAAGGGGCATCCTCTCGATGGCGAGGTCAATGGATCCGGACAGCGCAGGCTCGCAGTTTTTCATAGTAGTTGCAGATTCGCCCTTTCTCGACAATCAATATACCGTATTCGGAGAGGTAACCAGGGGGATGGATATTGCGGATAAGATTGTCAATCTTCCAAGGGATGGAAATGATTTGCCGGATGAAAGGGTGGAGATGAAGGTGAAGATAATCGAATAGTTGATTTTATTGAAAGGAGGGATTTTTATGGCATGGGAAGATTTTCAGATGAAGAAGGGACCGGGGGGGCAATATGAGATGCCCCAGTTTAAGATTCCGCAGATAAATCTGCCTAAGATAAAATTCTCGCTTTCTCTCATAATACTTGGTATTGCAGCCCTATGGATAGTATTCGGCGGGTATTATATCGTTGAGCCCGATGAGAAGGGGGTTGTCCTGAGATTCGGTAAATATGTAAGGACTACAGACCCCGGTTTTCATTTAAAGTTTCCTCCGCCTCTGGAGAGGGTTTATACACCGAAGGTGACGGAGGTCAAAAGGACGGAGGTGGGATTCAGAATCGAAGACCCGGGCCCGCCTGCAAGATACAGGGATGTCCTCGAGGAATCTCTGATGCTTACAGGAGATGAAAATATAATTGACCTCGATATAGTTACGCAATACAGGATAATAGATCCTATTAAATACCTATTTAATGTAAGGGGTCCTGTAGGCACGGTAAAGGCTGCTACCGAGGCTGCAATAAGGGAGATTATAGGTAAATACAAGATAGATGAGGCGCTGACAGAAGGCAAGTTTATGATTCAGGAGGAGACCCGTCTTTTGCTCCAGAAGATACTCGATAGATACGATTCGGGCCTCCAGATAGTGGCGCTTCAGCTTCAGGATGTCCACCCCCCGCAGCAGGTAAGGGATTCGTTTAAGGATGTAGCCAGCGCTATGGAGGATAAAAACAGGATGATTAACGAGTCTCAGGGGTATAGAAATTCGGTTATACCCGAGACCAGGGGAAAGGCGTCGCAGATTGTAAAGACGGCGCAGGGTTAT
This sequence comes from uncultured Nitrospinota bacterium, assembly GCA_964391545.1. GTDB lineage: Bacteria > Nitrospinota > Nitrospinia > UBA9942 > UBA9942 > JACQEW01. The sequence goes on from CAYMMR010000397.1 coordinate 1,644, forward strand.
AAGGAGGAAAAGATAAACCATGCAAAGGGTGATGCAGAGAGATTTACATCCATTCTGCACGAATACCGCAAGGCAAGGGATGTAACAAGGAAGAGGCTCTACATAGAGACAATGGAAGATGTCCTCGGGAGCGTAGATAAATATATCGT
>CAYMMR010000398.1:0-1781 GCA_964391545.1 uncultured Nitrospinota bacterium
TAGTCATTTTTCACAAAATAGACATCCCCTATTTCATTTATTCTCCATAAGGCATAGCTATTCTCCGGGTCAATTTCAAGGGCTTTTTGATAATACTCCATAGCCTTGTCATAGTCATTTTTCACAAAATAGACATCCCCTATTTCATTTATTCTCCATAAGGCATCGCTATTCTCCGGGTCAATTTCAAGGGCTTTTTGAAAATGCCTTAAAGCGCCGTCGTAATCCCCTTTATTAAAACAACTTATCCCTTCTTCCATATCGCCCACAACATCTCCCTCCCATTTAATCCACTGCTGTAGTTAACAGGGCTTAAAGCCCTGTTTCTACCATAATTCAATATACAGGAATTTCAAAGCAGGGCTAAAGCCCTGCCCTACTGTGTGCTGCTGACAAAGGCAGCCTAATTCAAAGTATAACGATAATTCCCCCCCCGATAGAAGCATTCGGGGGCAGGTTTTTGGTGCAGGTTCTAACCTTCTCCCCACCCCCACCCTGTTCCTCCACCAGCAAGGGAGAGGAAGCAAAAGGGAGGGGGAGGGGCTAACTTAAAGTATAGGATTTTTTGTTTCCTCATAATCGTTTATATAAATTATCCAGTTCCCTTACAATTTCTGAAATGCTTTTGCCGGATATAACCTTATGGGTATCGGGATTTTCAAAAGGGTGCTCATGCCAGTTTCTGATATTGTCATAATCGATCCCCCAAACTCTTTTACCGCCTGCAATCAGTGCAAATGCCCTTGTGCCTGTTTGCGAGTTGTAATAAACCTCAAGGAAGTATGGCTCTCTCTTTAAATATATCCTGCCTTTAATTGTTATTATCTCCAGATGAAAATCCACCCTGTCCACAAAACCAAGGTGTGTCAGTTCATGGAGAAGCTCGTTCACAAAACTGTTTATATCCATCTTGATTTTATATCCTCATAATATTTAAGCAGGCTTTCAAGTCCTTCCCACTCCCAGAAGTCCTTTTCCACATCATAGGAATAGACATCCAGTTTAAGTGTTCCATCCTTACTTGCCATCTCAAATTCTTTAAAGTCCATCTTCCATTTGGATTCAAAGGCTTTAATCTTTTCTTCAATGTCAGAGAGCTTTAAATAGAGATATTCAGTAAGAACCCTTTTTAATGCAGCCTCAATATCCGGAAGCTGTGTAACCTTTAGCAGAAACTCTCCTATTTGTGGTGATAGTGCAATCATTGCTTATGCCTCCTTTCTTTTTATAAAGTTTCTCGATGTGAGGGAAATTATCTTCACGACTTCCCTAACCCGAATAAATCGGAAAAGACTTGAACACGAATTGCACAAAAATGGACGAATTACACAAATATATTTTGCTTATTGCCTCTTATCTCATCGGATAAGTTTTCAAGAACAACCTGTCCATTTTTTATCAGGTAACCTCTTTCCGATAGTCTCCCCGCTCGTAATAAATATACCATATTTCACTCAAGGCATCGCTATTCTCCGGGTCAAATTCGAGAACTTTTTTATAACACCCAATAGCCCTGTCATAGTTTTGTTCCATAAAATATGCACTCCCTATTCCAAATATTCCATTTAAGACACGGCTATCTTTCGGGTCAATTTCAAGGGCTTTTTGAAAATGCCTTAAAGCGCCGTCATAATCCCCTTTATTTAAACAACTTTTCCCTTCTTCCATATCGCCCACAACATCTCCCTCCCATTTAATCCACTGCTATAGTTATTCCAAGCAGCATTCAAGCTGTCTCTTATACACATCTCCGAGCCCACGAGACTAGGCATGATCTCGTA
>CAYMMR010000399.1:0-1780 GCA_964391545.1 uncultured Nitrospinota bacterium
TCTCGTCTTTTACTACTAAAACCGCTCCCGAGAATACGCCTGCGCTGTTTATTAGGGGGTAGGTGGTTATGTTTATAGTCTGTGCGGGGCGGTTCTTGTGTCTGCATTCGACACGGTATATTTCAACCTGTCCTTTTTTATTAATGGTCTCTTTAAATGCCTCCCTGCATTTTCCGTTGCAGCCGTTTGTAACGGAGTCAAAGGGTTTGCTTATGTCTTCGCGTGTTATCCCGCATATCTTTTCGGCTGCCTCATTGGTCTCGATTATTATCAGTTTGTCGTCAACTGTTATAATCGCATCCTTCACGCTTCTGAATATCGCCTCTATGTTCGAGCGGTATCTCTCCCTTTCATCGAGCAGAGCCTTATACAAAAGCGACTTTTTTGTAACATACAAAAGCACATCCTCTCTTACGGGTTTTGGAACATAATCAAAGGCGCCCAATCTAAGGGCATCAATAGCAGTATCTATATTAGGCGCCTTGGTAATCAAGACTACAGGACTATTAAGGTTTCTCTTTTTGACTTCCCTCAGAATATCGATGCCTGTTTTATCGCTTTCTACGGATATGTCCTCTAAAATTATATCCGTGAACAGAAGGTCGAATTTTTTCTCCGAGAGCATTGTTATGGCTTCATTATAGTTTTTTGCAACAGCCACATAATGCCCCTTCGATACGAGAATATTCTTAAAATCGGATAAGATATTCTCCTCGTCGTCTATTACAAGTATTCTGCCTTTCATTTTCCCCTCTCAAATCTTCCACACAACCATAACCTGCGGGAAGGATTCATCCAGCCCTTCGATGCCGTATTTGTTATCCCAGTATTGATACTCGACACCTACAAACAGCTTCTTGTCTTTTAGATTAAAGTGCCGTCCTGCATCCCATCTAAGCTGTGGCTGTGCGAGGACGGTCTGCTTCGTCCGATCTTCCTTTGAAGTAATAATATCAAAAAATCCCTCGAAACTGAATTTTATATCCCGGATTTCAAAGGGTATAACCCATACAGGCGTTATCTGCCACGATACCCCTTTGCCGCTCTCAGGCTCCCTTGCGTCATTCATCAGAATGTCTATGCTGAAAAATGCAAATTGCGGAAGGCTTAGCTCCATGCTGATGCCGTAGAGATATACAAGCGGTTTTGAGCCGTCCGATTCCGAGCCGATGTTTATGCCCCCTGCAAGACTCAAATCTTTTATAATCCCATCCGAAACTTTTAAACCTGCTAATTTATTAAGGCTAAAGTAGGTGTATCCTTCGCCGTATAGCTTTGTAAAATCGGAATCTCCTGCCTGTATAAGTATCGTGTCAATAAAAAGATAGTTTCTTCCATATATATAGCCGTCTATGTGCTGGAAGGTGAGTATCCCCCTCGAAAGCTCTTTTGTTGACGCAGGCTCCTTGAAACCCGTCCCATACAATAGATGAGCCTCGTTATCCGTCCACTCAAATGCATGGGCAAAACCCGCAGAGCCGAGAATTATCGATAGAGTAAAAAAATAAATTATGTTTTTATTCATGCTGAATAAAAGTGTCAGAGTGTCAGAGTATCAAAGTGTCAGAGTTAAAAAAACTTTGACACTATGACACTTTGACTCTTTGACACTTTATTAAATCTGTGGCTAATTAGACGATACTGAAAAATGACTTTTTTGAACGACTTTTTAGTTTTTCTTTTGTTCAACCCCCCTTCCTCCCCCCTTATTTTAAGGGGGGATTGAGGGGGGTTAAAATAGAGCAAAAGAAAAAATAACGGAAGTGAAAAAAAGGTCATT
>CAYMMR010000400.1:0-1774 GCA_964391545.1 uncultured Nitrospinota bacterium
ACTTAACACTTAACACTTAACACTTAACACTTAACACTTAACACTTAACACTTAATATGATACGAAGCATGACGGGTTATGGAAAGGCAGAGATAAAGGGTGATGCGGGAGACTGCCTTGTGGAGGTGAAATCCGTAAATCACAGGTTTCTCGAAATAAAGACAAAAGTCCCCCAGAGACTTTCCGGGTTAGATGATACGATAAAAAGAAAGATAAAGGATAAATTTAATAGGGGATATTTCGAGGTATATGTCACATTCGAAGGGATGAACGGTGCAGTAAGGGGCTTGAAATTGGATATGGACCTTGCAAAACAATATCTAACAGCAGTAGATGTGCTTAAGAAAGAGTTAAACATTAAAGGCAAGGTAGAGCTTGGACACCTCCTGCAATTAAACGGCATATTGAAGTATGAGGAATCCGATGAGGCAGCGGATAAAAAAAGCGAGTTCTACATAAAAATTTTGGAGAATACTTTGACCGAGGCTCTTAATTCCCTTAAAAACATGAGAGAGAAAGAGGGCGAGACGCTCGATAGGGATATAACGGAAAGGTTGAAAATTATAAATGAATGTATAACTGCTTTAAAAAGCGAACAGCCGAGGCTGATAGAAGGGTTCAGGGGACGTTTTAAGGAAAGACTCGACAGGATGTTAGAGGGGGCGGAAATTCCCGGCGAAAGGATTTCTCAGGAAGTTGCCATAATGTCCGAGAGGAGCGATATAACGGAAGAGATGATAAGGCTGGAAAGCCACCTCGAGCAGTTCAGGCAGCTTCTAATCGAGGGCGGAGCGATAGGGAGAAAATTGGAATTTATACTTCAGGAGATGAACAGGGAGTCCAATACAATAGGCTCGAAGGCAATAGATTATTTTGTATCGCAGCAGGTAATAACTATCAAAGGGGAGCTGGAAAAGATACGGGAACAGGTGCAGAATATAGAGTGAGTGAAGTTTAGCGCCGTAAAAACCCTTTCTTTCGCTTCCGTTATTTTTTCTTTTACTCTATTTCAATATTTTTACATCGAGGATTAAAAGGAAAAATAAAAAGTCGCTCAAAAAAGGGTTTTTACGGTCTTAAAAGCTAATCCGAGAGTTAGAAGGGATGTTTTGCGATGAAGTCTAAAGGCATTTTATTCGTTGTTTCGGCGCCGTCAGGGGCAGGAAAGACCACCCTCTCAAAAAAGATAACCGAGATTGTTGACGATATATGCCATTCCATATCCCATACAACAAGACCTCCAAGGCCGGACGAGAGAGACGGCAAACACTATCACTTTGTATCAAAGGATGAATTCGAGAATATGGTAAAGAAAGAGGAATTTATCGAATGGGCATTGGTGCACGGCAACTATTATGGAACATCCATTAAAAATCTCGATATTGTAAAAAACGAAAAAAAGGATTTGCTCCTTGTGATAGATGTCCAGGGGGCAGAACAGTTAAGAAAAAAGCATAAAAACGGATGTTATATATTTATACTCCCACCCTCGATGAAAACTTTGGAGAAGAGGTTAAGGGCAAGAGGAGCAGACTCCGATGACGACATAAAAAAGAGATTAAAGGCCGCCGGCGAGGAGATTCATCATTACAAAACTTATAACTACAATATAATAAATGACGATATAGACGATGCGGTTCATCAATTAAAGTCAATAATCTTTGCGGAGAGATGCAGGTATCCGAATTTTGTGCCTGAGTTGCCGGATTTAAAGCTGTAAAAAAAACTTAATTAGTTCACACTGAAAAATGACCTTTTTTTCACTTCCGTTATT
>CAYMMR010000401.1:0-1771 GCA_964391545.1 uncultured Nitrospinota bacterium
AAAAGAAAAACTAAAAAGTCGTTCAAAAAAGTCATTTTTCAGTATCGTCTAATTAATTATCGGATAGAAATGATTTTTTATTAAATCCATCCCTAAATTTTATTAACAAAAATTGTTAATAAAATGTGGAAAACCATGCAGAGAACATTATTTTAACGGCATATTTTTTAAATTGCATAAAATTTAATCAGGTTGTAAGGCTTTATAAATCAATGTGATATTGCAACCCTTTGATTTTTCCGCTTTTTATCTCTTGCTTTTTACGAGCCTCCCGATACTATCCACAAGCTCCCTTACAATATCCCTGACAACATCATCCGGCACACCGTCTAATGCCTTTGATTTCAATCTCATATCGCAGGTGTCATTTACATAATCCACTACTATAAATCTGCCTGCCCTTGTAAGTGTGATTTCAGTGGAAAAAAAGTTTATTCCGGCAACCTCTGCGATTTTTTTAGTAATCTTCTTCAATTCCTTCAGCTTATATTTTCTTTCAGCCCTCGATGTAACCCTCTGATATATTCCTGTTTGATTATCCCACCAGCAGGTAATTACATTGCCGTATACATAGAAAGACCTGAACCATGCCTTCCTTCCCTTTATAATTACAGGAGTGATTTCCTCCTGAATAAGATATTTGTCTTTGCTGTGTTTTTCCCTTGCTTTTACAATATCATAAGGAGTTTTTACTCCAAGAACCACCCCCCTGCCTCCGCCCCCCTCTGCCGGCTTTACGATAAAGGGAGTCCCTATGCTGTGGATGCTGGATGTGTCGAACCGAGGGTCGTCTTCGTAAGGAGAAAGGATAATCGTATAAGGGACATAGAGTCCGTTCGATAAAAATTCGAGGTGCATCGTAGCCTTGTCATTTGCCCTATTAGAAGCCTCGGAGTCGTTTACAAAAGATACGCCCCTTTTTCTTAATGATTTTATTAAAGGAGCGAACCTGCTGTCGGATTCGGATGCCCTGTCGAGAAATGCCTTAAAGGTTATCTCCCCTTTGGACAGCTTAGCGATAGTCTCCTCTACATTATGGGGATATACAAGATAGCCCTGCAAACCCCTCTTATTGCACTCCGAATCGAGCATACAGACGAAGTCTTTGTCATACTCCCAATCCCAGGCTATACCGAAATCTATCTCTAATGGCATTGTTGTATTTTATAAGAATAGAGCCCAAAAAGCAAAGGGGCAAAACCATTCCATCACCTTAACTCCCCCCAACCCCCTCTTTAATAAAGAGGGGGAGAAAGGGGGAGTTATATTTGATTTGATTTTTGAATTTCTTAAATGCTATATTGTAGCGTATGAAAATAAACGATGTATCTTATGAAAAACTGAGAGAGATAGAAAATAGGTATCGCAGCATTGTGGAAGATTCCCCCGATACTATCGGGATAGTATGCGATGGGAAACTGGTTTTCGTAAATAAAAAGGGATTGGAGATATTCGGGGATGTTACCGGCATAGATGTAAAAGAGACTGTTTTTCCCGAAGACAGGGAAAGGGTATTGGACGATATAAAGTCGGTAATATCGGGCGAGGTTTTGCCTCCGAGGGAATACAGGCTGATAAATAAAGAGGGCGAAGTGATAGAAGTAGAGATAACCAGAAGCAAAATAGAATACAAAGGCAAGACAGCGATACAGAGCATAATCAGGGATATATCCGAGAGGAAGAAAAGGGATAATGAGATAAAAAAATATATCCGTGAGCTTGAGATATTGAATAATGTAGCGGTGGAAAGGGAGCTTCGTATGATAGAGCT
>CAYMMR010000402.1:0-1733 GCA_964391545.1 uncultured Nitrospinota bacterium
AGCCTTTAATCTTTCCATTATTTAAAATGCCTGCTGCGTTATAGACCTCGTTGTTCTTTTTATCGGCAAAACCCACGACAGCGGTTATGCCCTTTGTCTTTTTTGCAATTTTTTTCAGATATTCTTTATTCCCCTTTACAAAATCCGCCTTTAATAAAAGGTCTTCGGGAGGATACCCGGTAACTGCCAGCTCGGGGAAAACAACCACATCCGCTTTTACATTCTCACCCCTCTCTATATACTCGATAATCTTTCCTGCATTCCCCTCGAGGTCGCCGACGGTCGTATTTATCTGCGCCATTGCTATACGCAAGTTTATCACATCCATAAAATTATTTACAAAAATATATTAAATTAAATAAAAATACAAGAATAATTTTATTTTTTTGGAGAGAATTTTAGGACAGGAGATGTCTTTTAAAAATTAAGAGTTCCTACCATCTCATTTATATCCTCGATTCCATTCTGCTCGCAATAGAATTTTAATCCCTCTGCGATTTTTTCCGATGCCGAAGGGTCAATGAAATTTGCGGTTCCCACCTGAACAGCAGAAGCTCCGGCAACCATGAATTCAAGGGCATCTTCATAAGTCATAATCCCGCCGATGCCGATAATCGGCAATTTGACCGCCCTTGCCGTCTGCCATACCATTTTTAGAGCGACAGGTTTAATTGCAGGACCCGAAAGACCGCCGATTTTATTTGCCAATTTCGGCTTGCGGGTCTTAATATCTATTGCCATTCCCGACAGTGTATTGATAAGGGAAAGCGCATCCGCACCTGCATCTGCAGCAGCCCTTGCAATAACGGTTATGTCGGTAACATTGGGAGAGAGTTTTACTATGAGAGGCAGTCTTGTATTTTTTCTAACAGCGCTGACTACACGAAAAGTCAAATCAGGGTTTGTCCCGAACTCAAGCCACCCTTCCTGCTTATTCGGGCATGATATATTCATCTCGAGGCCGTGTATGCCGTCAACAGAATCAGCCTTCTTTGCCACTTCACAATATTCATCGATGGAATCGCCGAAAAAATTTACGATTACCTTTGTATCGTATTTTTTAAGAAATGGAAGCTTCTCGTTTATAAAGGAATCTATGCCCACATTTTGAAGCCCGATGGCATTGAGCATCCCTGCCGCTGTCTCTACAATCCTCGGCGGCGGATTGCCTTCTCTTGGAGTAAGAGACAACCCTTTAACTACAATAGCCCCCAATTTATTGAGGTCTATGTATGCGGCATATTCTTCGCCATAGCCAAATGTCCCCGATGCAGCCATTACAGGGTTTTTCGGTTTTATGCCGGCAATATTAATCGATAGATTCATATCATTGCTTTAACAAACTCAAACCTGAAGGTTTGAGTTACGGGGTAGCATAGTGAAGTATCATGTTTTTACAGGGGTGTTTCCTATGAGGCTGCCCCCGATATAAACCTCTGCATCCGACGGCTCTCCTTCTACTGTTAGATAGCCAAAGGCAGGTTTTAGCTTGAGACGCTCGTATTTCGATATGCCGGGGCGCAGCTCTGCTTCAAAGGTAAGGTCATGATGCTCAGGCTTCTTTAGTGTTACGCGAACCGTTGTGTTAGGCGTCATGTTCAGCTTCTGAAATGCCGGATCTGTCGTGCCTGCTAATATGTTAAGAACCAAATCCGCTCCTAAATTCCCTGCAACTTCTCTTACACATGCAAGCTCATCGCACTGCTGCTTCTTCTCCTTTTGTTTCTTGAATG
>CAYMMR010000403.1:0-1723 GCA_964391545.1 uncultured Nitrospinota bacterium
GATTCCGCATCGAGTGCGGAATGACAGTAAAGGAACTTTAGGGACACTCTACTAAAATTAAAATATTTTCAAATAATGATTATTCCAGCATGGTCAGCAGCAGCATCAATCCTATGCCTGTGCCTATTGCAATGAATTGAATGAACGATTTGGACAACTCCTTCTCTTTATGAAGCTCCGGCAGCAGGTCGGAGCCGGCTATGTAGATAAAGCCTCCGGCAGTGAACGGCAGCATTAAAGATGTAAAATTCTCCATGCTCGAGCCTGCTATTAGAGAAATAACCGCCCCTCCGATGGCAAAAGATGCAGATAAAAAATTTAAAAGCAGCGCCTTCGTCTTGCCGAACCCTGCATGAATCAAGACTCCAAAATCTCCGATTTCCTGCGGTATTTCATGGAGTATTACTGCCAACGTCGTAGCTATGCCAACCGGCGGGGAGATAAGATAGGATGCCCCTATAAGCATTCCGTCTATTAAATTATGCACGCCGTCGGCAACGATATTCATGTAACCCATAGGGTGTATCGAATTAAAGGTATGCTCATGCCTCCAGTGAAGAAATTTCTCCAGCATAAAGAATATGAGTATGCCGGATAGGACATAAAGGGAGGTTTCTAAAGTCGCTCCGGATTTCTCGAAGGATTCCGGCAGGAGGTGTATGAATGCGTCTCCGAACAGGCCGCCGGCTGCAAGGCTGACCAATACGAAAATTGCCCGCCCCAATTTTTTCTCGCCGATCGAAACGATAATAATGCCTATCAGCGAGATAAGGCTTACGAGGATGACGCTTACGATTGCATAAACCCATTCGACAGACATTGTTTTTCCTTTTAGGTATCAGTTATAAAATCGGAGGCTGACGGTTTTATCTATTATCCCATGCTCCTTAGCCAGCGAATAAAAATACTTTAAACCCTCTATCTCGTCATCTCCGAGATTATACCCGATTCTCTTTGTGAGATAATCTATGCAGAGCTCTCTGCTTATCTTGAGCCTCTTCGATTCTGTCAAGACAATTTCGTTAATGGAAGCCAGCCCTATCTCCTTCGCCCTTTTCAGCGCATCGAGCCCGCCTCCCAAATCCACATCCCCTCTTACTGCAAGAAGGGCATGGACAAATGGGCGGCCTGTCAGGAGATACCACTCCTCTCCCAGGTCATAAGTTACGAACCTCTTTCGGTTTATTTTAAATGCGTCATCCCCTATAATCAGCCCTGCATCCGCTATCTCCATCATATCCGCTACGACGGGCATTGCAGGGATAAATTCCGGATTCACTCCAAACCTCTCGTTAAGAATTATCCTTAGCATTGCCACGGATGTCCTCGAATTATTATCTACGGCAACGGTCTCTATGTCATGAATCTCCCTTTTGCCAAACAATAATACAGTATTTACCATTCCAAGAGAAGAGATGGAAAAGTCCCCGATTAATTTAAGCCCCGGAATCCTTGCATACTCGATTGACGGAATAACTGCCGTTTCGAGTTTCCCATCCCCGAGCATATCCGACAAATTGGCAGGGGTATCCAATATAATTTCGAAATCGTGTTTTAAAATCCCGCCGGTCAGGGCGTAAGTCAATGGCATTGCATTTAAAAAATTATGACAGCCGAAACGAATCATGATAATGAGATTATCAAAAAGGCGGTAGAAAGTCATCTGTAAATTGAGGGAGTTGCGAAATAGGCAAATAAGCAGCAAACTGTCATTCCGAACCCT
>CAYMMR010000404.1:0-1720 GCA_964391545.1 uncultured Nitrospinota bacterium
ACAGCTGGACTGGTTTGGAAAGAATTCTTTAAAATTCTGGTTGATATTTGCGGATAAATTCGGCTCTCCAACTGCGATTGGCAAGTATCCTGCCGGGACAACGAAGGAGCAGCAGGATGCCTTGCTATCAGCGCTCGATGCAATACAGCAGGAATCCGCAATAAAGATTCCGGATACGATGATGATTGAGCTGCTTGAGGCGGCAAGACAGGGTTCTGTAAATACTTACGAGACTCTCTGTAATTATCTGGATAAGAAAAAGACGAAGCTGATACTTGGGCAGACACAACATCGGATATTACCGATAAGGGCAGTTACGCCGCATCACAGACACATGAAGAGGTAAGACAAAATTACATAAAGGCGGATGCAGATGAGCTTTGCGAGGCATTGAATGGGCAGCTTATTAAATGGCTCGTGGATTATAATTTTACGGATGTCCAAAAATATCCCAAAATCTGGATACGGACTGAGGATGAGAAGGATTTAAAACCCCTTGCAGAGAGGGACAAAATTATTTATGACATGGGATTTGAGCCTGAGGATGAAGCTTATATAAACGATACTTATGGGGGGAAGTGGAAGAGACGGCAATGAGCAATGAGCAACGAGCAATGAGCAATGAGGCAGGACAGCCGTCCCGCCTGTCATTTTCCGAAAAAGCACAAGAAAAAGATACTGTAGATAATATGGTAGATAGGCTGATGGATGAGGCGGATTTAGACCCGGTTATATCACCCATAAAAAAGCTCATCGAAGAGGCGAAGAGTATGGAGGAATTAAGGGACAGTCTTCTGGATGAATATAAAAATCTGGATGTAGTTGAGCTTGGAAATCTTATACAAAAGGCATTTACTGCAGCAGAGATGATGGGGAGGTTCGAGGCAAAGCCATGACAATAGATTTTTCAAAACTACCATTTGACGAGGCTATAGAGTTTTTCAGACAAAAGGTGAATCTTCCTACGGAGAAATGGACAGATATTATGGATGGGATGCACAGCAGGGGATTTGTTGTGGCAGGGGCTATGAAGGATGAACTCCTTTCCGATTTAAAAATCGCAATAGATAAGGCGATTGCAGAGGGGACTACTATAAATGATTTTAGAAAGTCATTTGATGATACGGTAAAAAAAATGGATGGAGCTATAAAGGAGGGAGAGGCTGGAGGACAGGGGTGATATTCAATACAAATATGAGGACAGCTTATGCAGCAGGACATTATAAGCAGATGACAGAGCCTGTAGTTTTGAAGGCAAGACCGTATTGGAGATATATAGGCGGGTTATCGGTATCACCGAGACCACTTCACTTATCGTGGAATGGATTAGTGCTGCCTGCTGACGACCCATGGTGGAATGAGCATTACCCCCCAAAGGAATGGGGATGTAAATGTAAGGTTGTAAGCCACTCAAAAGAGGAGATAGAAAGAGATGGATTGAAAATTGCGGATAAGGCTCCTGACGATGGTTATTATGATTGGAAACATCCTGATACAGGGGAGGTTCAAAAAATCCCGAAAGGGGTTGACCCTGGATTTAATTATTCCATAGGCAAGACAGCATGGGGGGAAAACGAGGCGAAGAGATTGCTTGAGAACAAAGGACCGTGGACGGATTTAGATCCATGGGGGCCGTCGGCATATAAAAGACCCGCAAAGATTGTGACCCAAATAATGCATTTCAAAAAGGCACACCTATAGAACCAAGTCTATCAAGGGA
>CAYMMR010000405.1:0-1718 GCA_964391545.1 uncultured Nitrospinota bacterium
TATTTAACTTTAATCCTTATTAGACCTTGTGTCAATAGAATTTTTTGACAGAATTTTCTTTAGCAGCTTAATGAATGGGTTGTTTCTCAGCCTTTCGGTATAGTAATATTTCGACGGCTGACGGATGACATCCGAATAGCTGGGATAGATATGTATTGCCTCCCAGAGCTTTCCAAAGGGGATGTTGAAATATTTTGCCAATTGAACCTCGTGGATTATCTCCGAGGCGTGAGTCCCAAGGATATGCGCGCCGAGCGTCTTGCCTTTGCTATCCAGAATAATTTTACTCATGCCGAACTCTTCCATGTCCGTCCTCGCCCTGTCGAATTTGCTGTAGTCGTAACGAAGAACCTTAATGTTATCACCATGAGCCTCTCTTGCCTCATCTTCCGTAAGTCCTGCATGGGCAAGTTCGGGGTCCGTAAATGTGCACCAGATGACATTCTCGTAATTAATCTTTTTCTTTATGGGCAAAAAGGCGTTTGAACATGCAATCACCCCGTGATACTCTGCTATATGGCTGAATTGATAGTGTCCAACGACATCACCGCAGGCATAGATATTATCCGCAGTGGTTTGTAATCTGTCATTAACCTCTATCCCTTTATTGTTGTATCTCACCCCTGCATTTTCAAGACCAAGCCCTTCCGTATTCGGTTTTCTGCCTGCGGCAATAAGAATAGCATCCGCCTCTATCTCTTTTCTCACCCCTTTTTCCTCTACAGAAAGTCTGATTTTTCCGCTGCTCTTTGAAACTTTCACAGCCTTTGCGGATGTTAATATTTTTAAGCCCTCGGATTTAAGCCTTTCTGCAAGCCTATCAGCCAACTCCCTGTCTTCTCTGGGGAGAACCCTGTCCAGCATCTCGACTACAGTAACATCCACATTTAGACGACTGAATGCCGCTGACAACTCTATCCCGATGGGTCCCCCGCCCATAACAATTAGAGAGGATGGAAGCTTATCAATAGAAAAGATGGTATTATTTGTCAGATAAGGCACATCGTTTATGCCGTCAACATGAGGTATGGAGGGGCTTGAGCCTGTCGAGACGATAAACTTGCCTGCCGATAATATATTTTCTCCTATTTTTATTCTGTGATTATCGAGAAACCGGGGGCTTCCGAAATGGATTGCGATTCCGAGAGGCTTAAAACTCTCGGGCAGATGGGTATTGTAAACCTTATCAACAATTGACCTGACATAAGACATCACATTATCGGTATTTAAGGATAGAGGAATTCCGGGCTTTAAACCGAGTTTATTAAGATTTTTCATTTCATGGGCAGCCCTCGCAGCCCTTATAAGAGACTTGCTCGGGATACAGCCGTAATTTGTGCATTCCCCTCCCAGCTTCCCCTTTTCAATCATGGCAACGGTCTTTCCGAATCCTCTTGCCAACTTTGCCGAGACAAAGCCTGCCGCGCCGCCGCCTATTATTATCAAGTCATAATCGTATCTTCCCATCTCTCCTCCTAAATGTAAAATAGATTTTACAATAGATTTTAAAACAGGTAAACTTAAAACTGAAAGAACGAAAACCTGATTTTAGCCACAGACTTTCACGGACAAAAAACAAGCATTCACCCCTGATTGCTTCTTTCAGGGGCATCAACCATCGGTAATCAGGGTTAGCTGAAAGCTGAATCCTGACGGCTAACAGCTATATAGCCTTGTATAGATAACGCATCAATAGTTTGTCATTGCGAGCGACAGCG
>CAYMMR010000406.1:0-1717 GCA_964391545.1 uncultured Nitrospinota bacterium
TTTGTCCATTCCCACACATTACCTGCCATATCATAAAGCCCATATCCATTCGGCTTCTTCTGTCCAACAGGATGGGTTTTATCACCTGAATTATCGTCATACCAGGCATAATCACCCGCCATGCTTTCACTCTCTCCCCAGTAATATGTTGTGGTCGTCCCTCCCTTTGCTGCCTTCTCCCATTCCCATTCTGTCGGTAATCTCTTTCCTATCTTCCCGCAGTATTCTTTCGCCTCATTCCATGTAACTTGCTCTACAGGACGGTCTGAACCTTTAAATTCTGATGGATTATTTCCCATCACCTGTTCATATTCCCTCTGTGTAACTTCGTTTTTATCCATGTAAAAGGCATTAATAACCATCCCTTTGAGTGAGCCTGGCATGCCTGCCATAAATTCACCTGAAGGGATTAATACCATGTTGCCTTTCTCTGCTAACTTTGCCTGTGGTTGAACAGGGGGCGGTGGAGGTGGCGGTTGGAGGCTCGCTACCTCAAGCTTCTCCTTCTCCAATTTCTGACGCTCTTCTTCAAGACGATTCTTCTCCTCCATTAAAACCTTCTTCTGTTCTAATTCCTCTCTCTCCTTTTTGAGTCTCTCTTTTTCCTGCTGTATGTTTTTTAATTCTTCACTGATTTCCGGAGATGGAGAACCCTTTTGACCCTTCGACAGGCTCAGGGTGACATCTTCTTTATCAGATGAAAGGGATGCCAACTGGAATACAAAATCCCCTCCGTCATGTCCCGAATTCTTTATATCGTTATATTCAGGCACCTGGTCGGATTTTCCTGCAACACTCGATTTCACCCGTCCATGAAATAGCTCCTCTGCTGTAAATATATTTTTATCTGCCTCTTTTAATGCCCTTAAGAATGCATCTGCAAAGACAGAGTGTCCGCTGCCACCCTCGTCTGCCACAGGCTCATTCCCTCCGCTTGCCATGAGTGTCCTTGATGACCGCTCCATCATCTTCTTTACAAATTCCTCCCTCTCGCCTGCCTTTGACAGGTCTCCTGATACTGCCCTCGTTAATGTCCCTGAATAACAGCTATCGGATACTATGAGTATATGGCGGGATGTGATTCTCTTTATGCTGGAGGTTATATCGTCTGCTATAATCCAATTCGATGGGCTGTCACTTTTAGCATCCACAGGAAGCCAGTATGCCTTGCCCGATGCCTTCTCAAATTCCCCATGTCCTGCATAATAAATCAAAAGATTGTCATTTTTTCCAATTTTCCTGAAGTCATTCAGAGTGTCTAATATATCGCCCCTCGTTGCATCAATGAGGACTTTTGTCTGAAAGCCATACTGCTCGCTTAACAGCTTGTCTACAGCCTCTGCATCTGCTATGGCAGTCTTCAGCTTCGTGATGTGTTTGTAGTTGTTGTTGCCAATAATAAGGGCGTAATATTTTGCATTCAGTAATGCAGGGTCTAACCCTTTCTTTGCCTCTACTGCAAGGTCTCTCTTTTCTTTTTGCTTTACTGTAACACTCCTCTCTTCTGCATAGGCATATATTGAAATAAAAAAGACTGCTATGAATAGAAAAATTAATTTTTTCATTTTTCTCACCCTCATTTAAGAACATAGATTGCTTCGGGCTAACGCCTTCGCAATGACACATCAAGGAAACATATAATCCCAAAATTGCTCATTTTGAGGTAATTATACCCTG
This sequence comes from uncultured Nitrospinota bacterium, assembly GCA_964391545.1. Taxonomy (GTDB): domain Bacteria; phylum Nitrospinota; class Nitrospinia; order UBA9942; family UBA9942; genus JACQEW01. Next base: position 1,678 of record CAYMMR010000406.1, read on the forward strand.
ATTTTTGAATTGTCAACCAATTACACATACCCCAAAAATA
>CAYMMR010000407.1:0-1709 GCA_964391545.1 uncultured Nitrospinota bacterium
TCTGCCAGCGGATTTAGTTACGGAAGTCAGGTTTAACGATGCCGGGTCTTATACAAATAACAATGTCCTTGATGGTGGTGAGACAGCAGAGGTCATAATCCTCACAAAGAATAATGGGAAGGGAACCGGTATTGGCGTAAACGTAAATGTTAGTTTGGATAATCCGAGTGTATCTGTTTACAACCCCCTTGCCACCGCACTTAAGGTGGAAATTAAACAACCCCCTACCCCCCTTTAATAAGGGGGATTACAACCCCCTCAAGCCTCCTCCCCAATTAATACCTTCGGGGACAGGTTTATTAAGGGGGACTAATTTTCTTGGATTTATTGATAAGTCAGAGATTAAAAGGAGAGAAGGGTTTTTGGGATATAAAGTATATTCGCCTGAGAAGTTCGGAGTTCGGAGTTCGGAGTTTAGAGCGTCTGGAATCATCATTTCTTCTTATGAATATCAGGATGAAATATACGAAGCTATAAAGCATCTTGAGAGCGATGGGATTGAGATAGTCAGGCTGTATGATAAAAGGGACAGGATGGATGCCTTTAAAAAGTTATATAAGCAAGATGCAAGAGATTCTTCGGCTTTGCCTCAGAATGACATTACTTGCAACTTGAAACTTGCAACGACAAAAAGGAGGATTGCCGTTATTGACAGTTTTTTTTCCTGGCCGCCCACAGGCGGTTCTGCGGTTGACTTAATGGGGCTGATGAATGGGCTTGCTGAAAAAGGATTTGAGGGGACATTCTTTTTGCCATTGGTTGAAGATGAACTCTTTTTCCCTGCCGGTATCGTAAATACAACCCCCTGTATTCCCCCTTTGTTAAGGGGGACTGAGGGGGTTGTTAGGTTTGTTCAGATACCTATAAAGTTATCTCAGTATAACAAATTAGATTTTCCAAAGATTATAAGCGAAGCAGTGGATAATTATAAACCCGAATTTGTTTTTCTTGGGGATATGTATTCATTTAAGCCTTATGTTGCTGAGAGCTTAAATAGGTATAGGACAATCTGGAGATTTTATGCCTATGTCCTTATATGCCCTAAATGTACTCTTTCAAATGGAGACGGCGGGTTTTGTAACAATACATATTTTGACGATATGAAGAGATGCAAAAACTGTATCAAAGATAAACTTGAGGCAAAGGCAGATGAGCCTATATATAAAGAGTTGAGAGAAGCCGGTATATTTTCCGACGATTATATGGCATTGCTTAAAAAGGGATTGGAGAATGCCCATTTTATAGTTGTTTATAATGACCTCCAGAAAAAGATATTATCGAGGATAATCAAAAATAGGAATATTGCTGTTATACCTACGGGTATTGATCTTGAAAGATTTGGAGGTAACTCATCACTCATCACTCATCACTCATCACTCATCACTATTCTTATGTGCGGTCGGATAAGCGACCAGTCGAAAGGGTTTTCCACACTTCATAAGGCATTCTTAAAATTAAGAGAGAGGCATAAAAATATAAGGCTTTTAATTACAAGTAAATTTGATTTTACTGAGGACGGAATAGAATCAACAGGATGGGTGCCGTTTGATGAAATTCATAGGCTCTATGATTTTTCAGATATTTGTGTTATCCCCTCTGTATGGGAAGAGCCTTTCGGTATTGTGGCGCTTGAGGCAATGGCATCCGGCAAGCCTGTTGTCTGTCTCTTATACACATCTCCGAGCCCACGAGACTAGGCATGATCTCGT
>CAYMMR010000408.1:0-1668 GCA_964391545.1 uncultured Nitrospinota bacterium
CGGCTTAATATCATATTTTTTTATCTTTCTCTCAAGTCTCGGACGGGTCAATCCATTGATGATTTTTAGACCTAAATTGAGCGATTCTTCGTTGTCATTGCGAGGCGAAGCCGAAGCAATCTCAATTGATGATAGGAGATTGCTTCGCACCCTTTGGGTTCTCGCAATGACAGGTCAGACAAGCACTTAACCCAAGAATCGCTCAATTTAGGTTAGAGTGTTTTTACCGGCTTAATATCATATTTTTTTATCTTTCTCTCAAGTCTCGGACGGGTCAATCCAAGGAGCTCGCATGTCTTTCCCTTATGCCAGCTGGTATAATTCAATGTCCTGATTATATGTATCTTTTCCATCTCATCCAATGAGCCGATTTTTGTCTCGTATTTATACATTTCATCGGATTCCGCAAAAAGCCTCTGTTCCACAGGTTTGCCGGCATCCCCTTTTAAAAATGCCGTAAAATGCTCCTCTCCAAGCCTGTCTTCTCTCGAAAGGAGTATCGCCCTTGTTATTATATTCTCAAGTTCCCTTACATTGCCAATCCATGGATGACTTATTAAGAGTCCAAGAGCCTTTCTTGATAACCTTCTTACATTTCTGTGAAGGTCGTTATTAACTTTATTGATTATATAATCTACAAGCATGGGTATATCTTCCCTCCTCTCCCTTAATGGAGGAACCTCTATAGTAACCACCTTCAGCCTGTAATACAAGTCTTCCCTGAATTTACCCTGCTTAACAAGATCGTCTAATTTTTTATTGGTGGCTGTTATTACCCTCACATTTGTCTTCAGCCTCTCCTTTCCTCCTACTCTTTCAAACTCCCTCTCCTGCAAGACCCTTAATAATTTCGCCTGAAGATTTAAGCTCATCTCCCCTATCTCATCCATGAATATGGTGCCGTTATTGGCAAGGGTAAATTTTCCATCTTTGCGGTATACTGCGCCTGTAAATGCCCCTTTTTCGTGACCGAAGAGCTCGCTTTCAAGAAGGGTTTCTACTATAGCAGAACAATTTATGGAAATAAAGGGATACTTCTTGTCTTTACTATTGAAATGTACCGCCTTAGCGATTAATTCCTTTCCTGTTCCGCTCTCTCCTTCGATTAACACCGTAGTCCTGCTCTGGGAAACGACGCCGATTGTCTTAAATATCTCCTTCATAACCTTGCTCTTTCCGATTATATTGCCTTCGCCAACCGTAATATTCGGTATTTCAATGACCTCTTCTCTCTCCCCTGTCAGCATATTAAGGCTTTTGACAGCATTATCTATCGCTCTATCGAGTTCATCTATGCTGATGGGTTTATGAATATATTCAAATGCCCCCTCCTGCATTGCCTTTATAGTGGTCTCCATATCCTGAAATGCAGTAATCATAATCACATATTTATCCTTGTTTATCGCCTTAATCTGTCTGAGAACCTCGATGCCGTCTATATCCGGAAGCCTTATATCGAGTATGACAAGCTGTGGCATTCTTTCTGCGGCAAGACCTATACCGTCTCTTCCCGTATGGGCAAAGCTGACATCGTAGCCGTTTCTTTTTAAATGCAGCTCCAGTGTCTTGCAGATAGATTCGTCGTCATCTATTATAAGAATCTTATTCATAATAACTTCATTTATATTTTGAGTCATTTTATTTGCAATCCTCATACCAATATATTTA
>CAYMMR010000409.1:0-1659 GCA_964391545.1 uncultured Nitrospinota bacterium
GGATATTGCAGAGTTACTTAAAATGGCTGTCAAATTTGTAAATGCAAAAAACTGTTGACATTAGAGGTCGCTTTAATATATTTATTATAGAGATATATTGAGGAGAGTTTATTCTATGAAGCAGAAGAAAAAATTAAATGACAGGATAGCATGCAATCTCAAAGTTTGCCGTCCGGAAGGCATTGAACAGGAGCTTTTAGATGAAGCTGCAAGGCTCGATGGCAGTTTGAGAAAAAAGGCTTCAGTTTATAAGGCGCTTTCTGCCGAAGCAAGGGTAAAGATATTAAACCTACTGATAAAACGTCCTTTGTGCGGATGCGAGATAATTGCGCTTTTAGGGCTTGGCCAATCTACCATCTCGCATCATCTCTCTGTTCTTAAAAAGGCAGGGCTGATTGTCGCAGAAAAAAAGGAAAAATGGAATAATTATTACCTCAGTCACGACCTTAACAAAAAACTCTCTCCCTTTTGATACTCTCTTTATATTTCACTGCCTTAAATCGGATTTCTCCCCCAATCCCTCAAACATCGGTATTCATCGGTAAAAAAATATTTTAAAAACTATTTTTATTGATATATATCGATATTTGCGAATTTATCCTCTTATTCCACATCCTTATTTAACTATTTGATTTTTATAATAAAAATCAACCTCTAAATCTCATTTTTGTCCTCTCAAAAAATCGATATATATCGTATTTTTTTCCTTGACAAAGTTTTTGCATAGATATAAGATTCTGCCTATATCGATAGTAATCGATATGTAAAATCCATTGAGAAAGGAGGTGAAAGAGAGATCTGTTTTGTTTCAAACAACAATCTTAAAAAGAAAGGGGGTGCCGGTATGCTTAGAAAAAAATCTGCTTTAATCGTTATTCTTCTCGCATTGGTTTTCGGCAGCGCGGGTGTAGTCAAGGCTGCTATGGAATCGCAGGCAAGGTACAATCAGGAAGGATTTCATAAAATACATGATGAGAATAAGGTAGCTTGTAAGATATGCCATCTGCAGTCTTCTTATGAATCGCTGAGTTGGGCGACTGAGGATGAAGGGGAGATAGGCGGTCCTTCCATAGGAAGCGCTGTTATGCCTCAAAATTTAAGCAGAAAGGTAGACAAGACAGAATGCCGCGGATGTCATAGATGGGGCGCAGATACAAAGAAGGCATTTTATGGCAGTCCATCGGCAGGGGCGGGCGATCTTTATAAAAAGAAGAAAGGGAGGTAATAGTATCGTGTGCGGTGAAGCAAATGATTGGAGAGATAGAGAAAAGGAAGGGCACACAATACTTGCAAGTAAAACAGGAGGTGACAATATGTCTAAAAAGTATGGCTTTGTCGTAGATTTGAGAAAATGCACCGGCTGCTATGGATGCCAATCGTCCTGTAAGATGGAGAATAAGGTTCCTATGGGCAAGTCCAGGGCAAAGGTCGGCATCTATGATGCCGGCGAATATCCAAACAATAAGAGGTATTTCCTCCCTGTGCTGTGTAATCACTGCGATAATCCGCCGTGCATCAAAGCATGCCCGGTGCCTGGCGCAACATTTAAACGTGCAGATGGGATTGTATTGGTAAGAGAAGACCTCTGTATCGGCTGCGGTTACTGTGCCTATGCCTGTCCGTATGATGCCAGGTTTATAAATCAGTCCACAGGCAAGG
>CAYMMR010000410.1:0-1649 GCA_964391545.1 uncultured Nitrospinota bacterium
TAGTAGCCGATAGTGAATTTGTATACGATTTCACTGTTGACAATACCCATAACAAAAGGAGTTGATGAGTTAAGGAATCGAACGCTTGAGGAATTAAAAAGTAAAAAGAGAAAATAGATAAAATAATAACCGCCCACGACTCTCTCCAGATAGGAATAAAATCGAATTTAAATCTCTTAAACATTCCGCTTAAAGAGTTGTCAATGTAGCCAAGGCATGTAATCCATCTTATTTTATATTGATGCCATAATTCACGATTTCTGCCCCGGTATGCCCATATTATAAACAATGTGTATATGCAAATCGCAGACAAGAAAGAGACGGAAAAATATAATGTGCCCGCTCGATAATCCTTTATTAAAAGGAACAGCAGAATGGATAAAAAATAAACCATGTTCACAACCTTTAACAGAAAAGATAGGGCTATAAATGCGCCTGCATATATGAAATTTACCGGTTCATAAGTGGATAACCCGTTAGCGATCGAAAATACGGCTAATGTTACGGGCAAAACATAAAATCCTTCGGCATGACATGAATATGCCCCAAGATATGGGGAAGCGGAAAATATTGCATATATTAATGCAGCGATAATTGCCTCATCTCTGCCTAAAATGTAATTTACTGCCATAAATGTCGCAAAGATGGTCAGGAGGTTGTAAATGTTCGAGAGATGCCTTATATATTTAACATCCTTGCCAAATAACCTGGCCACAAGAAGATAAAGATAGGGAATAAGAGGGGTATACCATCCCCAAAAATCTCTTATGAACTTTACCCCCCTATTTCTAAAATAGGCAAGATATGTATAGAAACCAAAGTCCAGGTCAATAGGGAGATTAGTGTAAGGGATGCGCATCAAAAATCCAATAAAAAGAATGCCTGCTAATAACAGTTCCATAGCTCTTTTACTCGATTTAAAGAATATATGTCCTGCACTCCTCTGAATTCCGCACCCATTGAATTGAGATTGTAAAAACTTACATCCCTTTCTCTTTTTACAATCTCTTCTATGTATCGAATATAGCGATACAGATTTTCATGGGTCGGAATTTTCCTGCCGAATCTATCGTTTACATAAATTATCTTCTGCACTTTTATCTTTTCATTGTGTATATCATTTAATAAATAAGAACTATTTATATTATCAAACCACCTTTCTCCTTCCGAAACGGTATTTGCATAAAACCTGCTGCCGGGAAAGGCGCAATCCTGTCCGGCTAAAATAATAGGATTAGCGCCAAGTTTTACGAGGATATCGAGCGCTATGCAGGAGACAGAGCCTCCGCCTTCGGTAAGACCCTTCGCTTCGCTCAGGGCAAGCCCTTTTTCATCATATAACTCCGAACTATCTTTCATGGCAACGAATTTTGCCCCTTTATAATTTTTCACAACAATAGGATTCGATGTCGGCATAAAAATAAGCGGAATATCGGATTCAAAATAATCAATCAAGTGGATAAAACTGCCATCCTGCGGGTCAATGGAGATTACAAAATCAGGCTTTATATCATTTTTCACAAGGGCATGGAGGGCGCTGTCTACTGCCATTATAACAAAGGGATTATGAGTTCGGGGTTCGGAGTTCGGAGTTCGGAGTAAGGCTTTTAATTCGGGAATTATGGCATCGAGGGATGGTCCCGAGCTTA
>CAYMMR010000411.1:0-1637 GCA_964391545.1 uncultured Nitrospinota bacterium
TAAATCACTTAGCTTCATCATAATATTTTTTACATACATAATCTTTCTCCTCTACCTCCCCTTAACTCCCCCCTTTCTCCCCCTCTTTATTAAAGAGGGGGCTGGGGGGAGTTGGGTGGTTAAAAATATCTCAACCAAATATACACCCAGCTTATTAATATTGACCAGAGCATCAAGGGAAATGCCAGTTTCATAAACTTTAAAAACTCTATCTTAGCGCCCGACCTCTCGGAAATCCCTGCCACTATCACATTTGCAGATGCCCCGATGATGCTGCCGTTCCCTCCAAGACATGCCCCAAGCGACAATGCCCACCATAGCGGCATTATCGCCTCCTGACTCCCTGCAATCTCGCCCATATCCTTTATCATTGGTATCATGGTTGCTACAAAAGGTATGTTGTCTATAAATGCGGATGCAACGGCAGAGAGCCATGTTATGGCAAATGCCGTAACCATCATATCCCCCCCTGTCATCGCCATTATCTTTTCTGCCATCAGCTTAATCAGTCCTGTCTCCTCAACACCTGTTACGACTATGAAAAGTCCGACAAAGAAGAATATGGTTACCCACTCAACCTTTTCAAATATTTGATGCAGATTCTCTCCGCTTATCAGGAGCAGGACAGCAGCGCCGCTCATGGCAATGGTTGCAGGCTCGAGATGCAGTTGATGCTGTAAGACAAATCCGATTATAACAATCCCCAGGACTATTAATGATTTCTTTAAAAGAGGCACATCCTTAATAGCCTCTTTCTCGTCAAACCTCATTATTCCCTGTTTTAGCCTTTCTTCTACAACCATCTGTTTGCCGAAGATAAATTTTATTGGAATAATCGTGGCAATCATTATTATCGGTACGATAGGCGCTACATTTATAACAAAATCCATGAATGTGAGCTTAACAGCGCTCCCTATCATTATATTCGGCGGGTCCCCTATGAGCGTGGCTGTTCCGCCGATATTGGACGCAAAAATCTGTATAAATAAAAAGGGATAGGGGTTTATCTTCAATTCATCCGTTATAAGTAATGTAATAGGGACTATAAGGAGGACTGTGGTAACATTATCGAGAAGGGCAGAAGTTACGGCTGTGATGAGGGCGAGCATAACGAGTATCCACCATGGGTCACCCTTTACAAACTTTACCCCTTTGATTGCAAGATACTGAAACATCCCCGTCTTCTGGGATACGGCGACGATTATCATCATGCCTGTAAGTAATCCGATGGTGTTGAAGTCAATCCCCTCGACCGCCCTCTCCTGAGACAGTATCCCCGCAAATATCATAAGCGATGCGCCGAGAAGGGCTATTATAGCCTTGTTAAATTTCTCCGTGATTATTACTGCATAAGTCAAAACCAAAATCGAAGCCGCTACTGTCATGTTATTACCTCCTGTTACAAAATAACATTCATAGCAAATGAATAAAATAAGTTGGCATTACTCATGTGTCATTGCGAGCGAACCGAAGCAATCTCAAGGGGATTGCTTCGGGACTTCGTCCCTCGCAATGACACCTTTCTTTTTTCGTTCACTATAGTTACAGATTAACACAAACCAAATATTTTTAAGAACTATTTTTAAACCCAGATTATGCACGAACGATTTATATAAGACCTTATGTCCCTGTAGCGA
>CAYMMR010000412.1:0-1631 GCA_964391545.1 uncultured Nitrospinota bacterium
CCATAGGGTAATAATTTCAATAAAATAAAGAGCAAAAGAAAAAATAACGGAAGTGAAAAAAGGTCATTTTTCAGTATCAATTAAATAGATTATAATTTTATGGGAAAGATTATTTGTATTGCAAATCAAAAAGGAGGGGTAGGTAAAACAACAACAGCGATAAATCTTTCAACCTGTCTTGCAGTGGCGGAAAAGAGGGTTCTGCTTATAGATATAGACCCGCAGGGAAATACTACTACAGGATTGGGTGTCCAAAAAAATGGAAAAAATATATACAATGCCTTGATTGGAGAAACATCTATATCTAATGTTATATTAAACAGCGGGATAGATAATTTAGATATAATACCATCCAATATTGACCTTATCGGTGCAGAGATAGAGTTAGTAAGTTATGCTCACAGGGAATCGAGATTAAAAGAAGTCTTAAAAGAGGTAAGAGAGAAATATGATTTTATAACCATTGACTGCCCACCTTCGCTTGGCCTTCTCACCTTAAATTCATTGACAGCAGCGGATTCGATATTAATTCCACTTCAATGCGAATATTATGCCCTTGAAGGGTTAAGTCATCTCCTTAATACGATAAAACTTGTAAAAGGTTCTTTAAATCCCAATTTGATGATAGAAGGGCTGCTATTTACGATGTTTGACAGCAGAACAGTTATTTCATATCAAGTAATGCAAGAGGTCAAGGGTCATTTTAACGGTAAGGTTTTAAATACGATAATACCGAGAAATGTCAGATTAAGCGAGGCGCCAAGTCATGGCAAGCCAATAATATTTTATGACTGCAAATCAAAAGGCGCAGATGCATATATTGATTTAGCAAAGGAGATAATAATAAATGCAAAGAAGGGCATTGGGTAAGGGGTTAAAAGCGCTGATTCCGGTTACCGAAGAAAAACAGACAGGTATCCTCGAAATACCAATAGAAGATGTCCGTCCGAACAGATACCAGCCGCGAAAGACCTTTGACGATACAAAACTCGCCGACCTGATAAACTCTATTAAAGAGAAGGGAGTCGTTCAGCCTATAATTGTGCAAAAACTTGATAGCGGTTATGAGTTGATTGCAGGTGAGAGACGTTGGAGGGCGGCACAAAAGGCAGGAATGAATAAAATACCTGCCATCATTAAAGAGGTTACAAATGAAGAATCTCTCGAACTTGCCCTTATTGAGAATATTCAAAGAGAAAATCTCAATCCAATGGAAGAATCGAGGGCGTATCAAAGGCTCGCAGACGAATTTAATCTTACACAAGAAGAAATATCTAAAAAGGTCGGGAAGGACAGGTCTTCAGTTGCTAACTATTTGAGATTATTGAAGTTACCGCAGGAGATTCAGGACAGCGTCTCGAATGAAGAGTTGACTATGGGTCATGCACGGACCCTCCTTTCTTTAAATTCTGCAAAAGAGCAAATATCCCTTAAAGACAGGATTATCAAAAAGGGTATGTCTGTCAGGGAGATAGAGTCTATTATAAATCGTGATAGGCAGTCAAAAAAGGAGCCGGCTAAAAAGACAATAGATATTTTTAAAAATAGGTTAGAGGAGGAGCTTCAAAGATTTTTAGGAACAAAAGTTAATGTTATTAAGGGTAGAAAGCTGTCTCTTATACACATCTGAC
>CAYMMR010000413.1:0-1629 GCA_964391545.1 uncultured Nitrospinota bacterium
GTCCTAATACAGGAGATCCTTTCCGATACCCTTAACCTTATGGCCGCTCAGATGAAAAAGGACGGCATCGGGCTTAAAATCGCCCTTCCAAACAACCTGCCTATGATATTTGCAGTCCCGCATCAGATACAGCAGGTCTTTATGAATCTCTTGAGTAATGCCAGATTTGCATTGAATGAAAAATATTCGGGCAAGGATAAGGGGAAAATTCTCGAAATCCGCGGCGAGACCGCTGACATTGACGGCAAGCAATATGTTAGTATGACCTTTCATGATTACGGAACAGGCATCCCCTCGAAGCTTCTGGACAAAATATCTCTCCCCTTTTTCACGACAAAGCCGAGGGGAAAAGGGACAGGACTCGGATTGAGTATATGCCATAATATAATCGGCAAGCATGGCGGCAGGCTTATTATTGACAGCGAAGAAGGGAAGTTTACCAAAGTCGCAGTGGTTCTGCCTGTGAGCGAAGAATAGTGAAGAAACTTTCCTCTCACTTCCGTTATTTTTTCTTTTGCTCTATTTTACCCCCCCTTCCTCCCCCCTTTAAAAAAGGGGGGATTGAGGGGGGTTGGAACAAAAGAAAAAATAAAAAGTCGTTCGAGAAAAGTTTCTTCACTGTATAACCTTTTCCAACTTGTTTGGGATAGAAGGCTCAAGCGGGCTTAAATACATAAGACGGGTAGCTCTTTAAAAAATCGTCGAGCGCCGACATGGCAAGGAGAGACGCCTCGATCTCATCGGAGCATACATGAATTGACTCGTCATAGAACATATCCATCAATTCGCTTATAGTAAGAAGAACTTTGTCTTTATATTTCGTATCGCCGGTATATCTCATAGTTCCCCCCCTTTATGCAGTAGCATAATTGGCATTGTTGAGCAGAAAATCCGCTATGACAATCTTTGCTACGAAGAGGTTGTCTTCTTCTTCCACAGAGGAGACAAAATATTCGCCGTAGAACATAGACTTAAGCTCATCCACCGTTATCTTTATATCTTTATCGTCAGGATTAAATTGTGCCATTTTTATCACCCCTTAATCTCGACTTCTATATCGGATATTTTCAAAAACTTCTTAATACCTAATTCGAATAAAAATATAAGGCTAAAAATTCTTACTATACGAAACGGAGAATCCGGAAAATCTATGGAGATTAAAGGAAAGAAGATAAAGGATGCAACTTTATTGATTGGTTTTGGAAGACCCCCGAAGGGATCTTCCAAATTTTAGGTTAGTTCACCTTAACAACATTGGATGCCTTAGGGCCCTTAGGTCCGCTTGTAACTTCGAACTCGACCTTCTGTCCCTCATTCAGACTCTTATATCCTTCATCCTTAATATCGGAGTAATGAACGAATATATCTTCGCCTTCTTCCTGCTGGATGAATCCATAGCCCTTGGTGTTATTGAACCATTTTACAGTTCCTCTTGCCATTCTAAACTTCCTCCCTTCTTACAAAAATGCAGCAAACCTGAAGGTTTGTCTCTACCTGCCCCTTTAATCGACCGGGCATAAAAAAAAACCACAGAGGCATCTATCCACCCCTGCGGTTAGTTGTAGATAAAATCTTCTTATGATTAAAATACCACATTATTTAAAACATTGTCAACCTTTTTATTTTTAG
>CAYMMR010000414.1:0-1611 GCA_964391545.1 uncultured Nitrospinota bacterium
TGAGGCTCTAAATGTTGCTTAACTTAGTGTCCACTAAATCGGGGGAAGTCCACTTTAGGGACACTCTACTACTGTCTCTTGGGAAACGGCACATAAACCTTCTTTGGCTTGTCGAATTTAATATCCGTAGAAGCGATTTCGTAAGCAACCCGGAATATCGATTCTGCAGCCTTCGAAACCTTTTCTATATTAACCTTGTCAACGGTATCGGTAACTTTATGAAAGTCCTCGTGATAGCTCGATGTATAGTCTATCGAAGGTATCCCCTTTTCATAGAATGGATAGTGGTCGCTTCCGTGGTCAAAGGCGAATTCTATGGTATCGAGGATATTTAATCCCCTGCTTTTCACACTATCGTTCAGTCTTTTTAAGTCAGGGCTCCTGAGAGACCCGAGCAGATATATCTCGTCTGGTTTATTTCTTCCTATAGAATCCATATTAAGCATGGCAATGGTTTTTTCATAAGGAAATACCGGATTGTCTATATATGCGCTTGCACCCCGAAGCCCCCACTCCTCGCCGTCAAAGGCAATAAAGAGGATGCTTCTTTTAAGCCTATCCTTTATCTTCGAAAAGGCAGAGGCCATTTCGAGCATGGCAGCGACACCCGTGCCGTTGTCATCTGCGCCGTAGAATATATTGCCATCTCCGTCTCTCCCAAGATGGTCATAATGCGCGCCGATTATCACGGCTTCATCCCCTGTGCCTTTTATAAGCCCCATTATGTTCTTGCCGGCGATTAACCTATCCTCGAATTTCACTTTTATACCTATTGCAATGCCGGCGATTACTTCATCTTCCCCGGCTGCTGCCATGACAACCGGTATTTTTATCGCCGGTGTTTTCAGTCTTGCAGCGGCAGAGGTGGTTTTAATCTCTAAAAGAGTATTGCTCATCGAAGGATGCTGCGACTGCCATCTTTTAAGATATTTGGGGTGGATAAATTCCGGAAACATGCTCATGTCGTTGTAGAGGAGTTCCATTGACCTCACTAAAATTACCAGCCCCTTTGCCCCGCTCTCCTGTGCAAGCTCCCCTATTTTCATTATCAGTGCGTTTCCATCTTCGCCTTCCGCGGCCCCGTTATCCAGCGCCACTGCTATCTTTCCATTGCTCCCTTTAAAATCCTCTATTTTTAATCCATGCCCTGCATAAAATGCCTCGCCCGATGCCTCGCCCTCCGCAGAAAAATAAAGCGGCATAAAACCTTTCTTAATTTCGAATATTTTATTGCCTATCGATAGACGGTTACCGCTTCCAAGATGCCTGGCATTTATCTCAAAGCTCTGCGAATAGCCGGAATATTTCCCGATAGGCATAAGTCCGTATTCGGCATAAATATCTTCGATATACCTGCCTGCCTTATGACTGCCCGCGCTTCCCATCAGCCTGCCGTCGGTCTCTTTCGATGCAATATGCGAGATATGCTTGAAAAGCCTTTCTCCGGAGAACTTTAAGGCTGCAGGCTCCTCTCCGTATATTGTATTGAAGTAAACGGGCAAGAGTGTTATAATGATGCAATATATTTTTGCTGCGGTTTTGAAATTATACATTTTATCTCATTATAGAAGATTGTTTTAGAGCTATCAAGCGGTTACATAGTTCACACTG
>CAYMMR010000415.1:0-1603 GCA_964391545.1 uncultured Nitrospinota bacterium
ATGGTGTATTTTGGCATTTATTTAAGTTGAGATGAATTTCATAAATACCGGATTATTAATTTACAGAATATACTCCATTATTTCGCTAAAGATAACTCTTAATTCAGGCACATCGGATTGAACAATCTCACCATTAGACAAGTGCTTGTGATATATAAAGCTTAACTGCGGTTTATGAGCAGCATTGTCATATCTGAATATCAGCTTTCCATATTTTTGCTGATAATGAAAAGAGTAGGTAAGCATTTCTATTTTATATCTGATATCGAGATATTCCGTAAAAAACAGTTTTGAATCGTCAATAAAGGTAATACTTCCTTTGATAATTCCGATCTTCTCTGTTCTAAAATCGGTGCCTAATTCAGAATTTATTATAAGGTTGGTTTTGGCATATTCTTCGATTATTTTTACAATCTCGGAGAAATATTCATTGAGCAGCATACTCTATACCTTTAAGCCTTTTTATATCTGCTAAAATCTTTTCCCGTATTTTCAGTTCGCCTGCCCATTCAATGTATTCCTGATCCCCTTTTTTCATATCCTCCGCTGTAAACTTTTTTTGAAATGCCTCTGAAGACACTTTATATTTGTTTTCAAATTTTTCTATCTGTTTGTTTGTTTTCTGTAAACCAACCTCAAGTCTTTTAATTTCAGCAAAAATAGCGGTTTTTATAATATCCATGGCATTATCTTTTGTGTCTGACTGAATTTGTAATCTTATCATCTTGTAACCTCCTTTTACCTAAATTAAAAGCCTTTCTAAATATTACTATAACACGCAGATTGATGGAAGAAGTTTTATATTGTTAATGTCTCCCCCTCATCCTTCTTTTAACAAACTCACGATGTATATGTCGGAACAAGGTCGTTCTCGATACCAAGTTGGTCGAGAATCCTCGACACTATAAATTTTGCCATATCATTGATGCTTTTCGGCTTATGATAAAAGGCAGGGGATGCGGGGAGTATTACCGCGCCTGCGCGGCTTAAGGTCAGCATATTATTTAAATGAATATCATTAAAAGGGGTTTCGCGCGGGACAATTATAAGTTTCCTTCTCTCTTTTAATGCCACATCGGCAGTCCTGCTTACGAGGTCATCGGAGTAACCGTTTGCAATCCTTCCTATAGTCCCCATACTCGCCGGAATTATTACCATGCCTTCGGATTTAAAAGAACCGCTGGCTATCCGGACATTCAGATTCGCGTTTTCGTATATAGAGACATTTTTCCTTTTAAAATAATCTTCCCTTATCCCTATCTCATCCTTCAGGATTGTCTTTGCATTTTCGGTAATAATGAGGTGCAGCTCTACACCTTTTTTTTGCAGAAAATCGAAAAGGTGTTTTGCGTATAAATCGCCGCTTGCCCCTGTAATCGCAATTATTATCCTTTTTTTCAAACCATCCCCCTTGATGCCACGCACGGCGTGACAGCGAGTAAATTTGCTTTGCAATTATTCTATATTAATTTGCATTTTTACACAATTTAAAGATTTGGAAGGGATGGGCGGAGAGATAGTAATGGGCGCTCATTAACCGCACACTCATTACTTTTTGGAATCGATTTATTTTATCTTTGTAATATTTATCACCCAATCTTGC
>CAYMMR010000416.1:0-1602 GCA_964391545.1 uncultured Nitrospinota bacterium
GGGTTCTTTGCCGAATTTCGCTGAATAGTTACAAAAAATGAATGATTTTCTGAAAAACAAGATAAAACCTCGTGAGATAAAAAAGAGGGCTTCCGTAAAGTCGCTTGTAGATGCGATGGGTAATAGCGCATTTCAGGGCAAGAACATATCTTTAGCCCAGGATATATGGGTTAAGATGCTCAAGGATAACACTACTATACTCTTCGGACTTGCCGGCGCTCTTGTGCCGGCAGGGATGAGGGGTATTATGGCATATCTAATTAAAAATCGTTTTGTTGACTGTCTTGTATCTACCGGTGCAAATCTTTTTCATGATTGCCATGAGACCCTTGGAAGATTCCATTTTCAGGGAAGCCACGAGGTTGACGATATAAAGCTTTTTGAAAAGGGAATAGACAGGATATATGATGTTTTTGCGTCTGAAAAGGAATTCAGAAAAACCGATAATTTCATAAAGAATTGGGCGAAGGGATTAAATCCAGAATTTGTTTCTGGAAAGAGGGCGATAACAACAAGGGAGTTTTTATATCGTCTTGGAGAAAAACTTTCAGGTATAAGCAATGTAGAGGGGATACTGACTTCTGCATATAAGGCAAAGATTCCAGTCTATTGTCCTGCTATCGGCGACAGTTCTATAGGCATAGCTCTTGCGGCAGGAAGGGCAGAAGGGTCAAACGAAATTCAATTCGATATGATAAAGGATGTCCTTGAAACAGCAGAGATAGTTAGCAAGTCCGGTTCTACAGGGGTGATATATATAGGAGGCGGCACACCGAAAAATTTCATACAGCAGACAGAGGTTACTTCATCCATTATAAGCGACTCTATTTCGGATGGGCATAGGTATGCTATCCAGATTACGGCAGATTCGCCTCACTGGGGCGGACTTTCAGGGTGCACCTTTAAGGAGGCTCAATCATGGGGAAAGATCGCAAGGGATGCCCGTAGTGTGTCTCTCCATTCGGATGCCACAATAGCCTTGCCGATAATAGCGACTGCTGTAGCCGATAGCAATGTTAAAAGAAAAAGAATACCGAGATTTATCCTTGAAGGAAATTTAAAGATGACGGTTAACAGGTAACCCTAAAATCGTATTATGAAGCAGTATACTCTCCAATTAATACCTCACAGCCTTAGCAGGCTTACAAAAGGTCTTGCAGATTTTAAGAAATCATTTCGTCCATTAAGCAAGCTCATGCCTTGTGATGTAATATGGCTTTATAATTCATGGTTAAATGCCGATATATCAAAGATGGAATATTTAAGGAGATATAAGCCGCTGAATCAGTGTATTTAGCGGCTGAATTAGATTTTTGTTTTTAAGGAAGGGGGTGAAGAGAGAATAGTTTTTTATGGATAAGAGGAAAGAAAGGATTGAAGATAAAGGAAACTTCGATCTGTCAGCAGGCAAGGATTCTATAAATATGGGGGGCAAAAAAAAGAAGAACAGAAGGGAAATTGACACAATAAGAAAAATAACAAAAGAGTGTCTGAAGGATTGGAGGAGCGTTGATTTTGATGAAGATATTAGCTAAAAACCCACACTAAAACCACACTAAAACCTTGACAAAGCCCTTGTAAAGTAGTATATTATGGGCAAAT
>CAYMMR010000417.1:0-1553 GCA_964391545.1 uncultured Nitrospinota bacterium
GCAGCGTCAGATGTGTATAAGAGACAGAAATTAGATTGCTTCGTCGCTATCGCTCCTCGCAATGACACTTCTTACAACCTGTCACTGCGAGCCCCTTTGCTTGTGTCATTGCGAGCGAAGCGAAGCAATCCCATTATTGAAATATACATAGATTTATCGCGCCATAACAGGCGCCCCCAGCGTCCCTTTTATTGGTATCGAATAATTATTGGCAGATTTACGATAGCCGGCAATAATGGCTAAAATAAGTCCGTTTTCCCTAAACAGTCGTCCTGGGATAATATCGAGTGTCATATTTATCGGGCTGTTTTTAATCGTAGCGTCAAGAGAAATCTCGCCCTGAAGCCTCGCAGAAAGCCCCTCACCTTCTATCCATAACCCCTCGAGCAATATTTTACACTCACTCATCTCAATCGCCATCCCTGTTTGTTTAATCTCTCCGAATGGCACATCGAATCCCATGATATTTATTTTAACGGCTTTCGCATCTTTACCCTCTGCCTTTATAATACCGGAGGGACATCCGTTTTCAGAAAATACCGTATGAGCCTGGCCATTAAAGACAATTTTATTCAACCCTATAGAATCGAGATAAGGTAAGTATATATTACTTGCCTTAATATCGAGCAAGGTATCGTCCATTTTAAAAAACACCGCTCCCTCGAGTCTTCCATCTCCGGCAGAGCCGTTTATGAAAATTTTAATGCCTCCGGAAAAGATGCTCGATGGAGACAATCTGCACTGCACCTTATCGAAAGTAAAGAGGGGATTTTTTATTCTATCCTGAAACCCGTCCCCAAAAGCTTGCCCACGAATGCTTTTATCGGGGGTATTAATTGGGGAAATGATTACCCTTTCCATATAAAAGCCAAATGGCGGCGATTTTTGAAAACCCTCCGCAACAAAGGTCAAGCCTGTTTTCTCCTTCAATCCATCCTCAAGCCACGACTCGATAAGACTCGATGGAAGGATTATTAAGAAGGTAAAAAGGAACAGGAGAATTGCACTGACAAGTATACCGGTAATTATGAAAAACCTTTTCATTAACTTACCCTATTTGACTTCTGGTGAAAAATGTCATTTTTCACCGCACACTATTTATCAGGGATGTTTTTATGGTAATGTCCACAAGGTCGGGATTATCGAAACGGCTCTTCATGGAAAATTCCTTTATAATAAGAAGGGCGCTGTGATTCTCTATCCTGTAGAGCAGGTTTATAAGCTGATTAATGTCTATACCGTTTATCTTCGTCTCCACGCCTCTCTCCATATAACCCCTTATGGTTCTTTCTTCGAGGGGCTTCAGTACAGTTATTTTTTCCCTTATCCCTATCTTCCTTCCTATATCTTCCAATATCATTATAGGGGAATCGCTCCCCTTCGGAGAGAGAAGCCTTTTTTCGAGATAATCTCCCCTGCCTTTTTTCTCGAGGTATTCCTCTTTAATCATTCTTAATTCTTCCAATTCAGACTTCTTTACGGAAACCGCCCTTTTCAGTCCTCTATACCTGTCTCTTATACACATCTGACGCTGCCGACGATCTTACGCGTGT
>CAYMMR010000418.1:0-1551 GCA_964391545.1 uncultured Nitrospinota bacterium
GACTGCCGAACCTTTTGGCGAAGGGCTTAAAACGGCAAGGATGGAATATAAGAAGGTTGCCGGAGAGGTTTTTGAGGACGATAAATCCTTTGAAATGAGGATGACATCTTTCATTGAATGGTATTTGTTAGACCGCTCCGTAAATCCAAGGAACAAACCGCCGATTAAAATATATCTGGATGAAATAGCCCCCTATTTTGCCGAGGGGCTTAACGATGAGGAAAAAGAATTTCTGCACGGGTTTTTAAACAATATACACAGCATATTCGAGGTGAAGGGACAAAAGAAGGAATTTATTAAAATACAGGATCTTTTCAGCATGGAGAAATATCTTGTTGCCGGGGATAACACACACCTGAGCTTCAGAAAGGGGGATGTTTTAGAGGCGAGAATATTTCCTGTTAAAGGAAACTATCTATTCACAAATGCCTTTTGCTTTCATCCCCAAAAGGCGTATAAATTTATAAAAGGGGAGCTTAAAAAAATTAAAAAAACCGGCGATGGAAATATTAAAGATTTTATTCTCAGAATTTCATATATGAATCTGAAATACGAAAGGGCGAGGGGAATAGATGCAAAAGAGATTTATAGATAAAAAAAATCAAGGGTCAGGGGTCAAGGGTCAGGGGTTAAGGAAAGGGTCTTACTTGCCCCTTGTCCCTTGCCCCTTGCCCCTTCTTTTCTTCTTTCTTTTAATCGGTTGCGCCGAGATGAGTCCATACAAATATTACAATGTATATTCTCTCGTAGAACCTGTTGCAGTCAAGAACGGAATCGAGCAGCCTCCGAATTTCGGTAAAGAATTCGAGGATGAAAAAATTTCGATAAAATTTACCATCAAAGAGAAAAAGATATTCTTCAGATTAAAAAACAAGACGGACAAGGAATTAACGATTATGTGGGACAAAATATCCTTTGTGGATATAAACGGAACAACCTACGGCGTAACAGGCTTTGAAAATCTATTTACCGATAGAATGGATAAACAGACTCCTCAGACAATCCGGGCAAAGGGCGAGGTTAACGACCTGATTGTCCCTTTAGATAATGTAGAATTTATGGAGGAATGGACATGGTATGTCCGTCCGTTGTTTAATCGCACTGATGACAAAGCAGCCAAAAATAAGGGGAAAACCTTTTCGTTATACATGCCGGTAGAAATTGCAGGGGATGTAATAAACTACCATTATAAGTTCAGAATAGAGCATGTGATTCCTCATACAGTTTGGATAAATTAAATATTATACCCTTACATTTATCGTCCCCCCTACCGATTCCTCTGCCGTATACCTGTTTCTCCTGTTCTCCTCTATCTCTCTTTTTCTTATATCTGCTTCTCTCGTCTGCTCGGCCTCATGCCTTGCCTTTCGCGCATCTTCGACTGTATTTCCATCCCTGTCGTTATTATTTTCGAGAGCAGGCGCCCTGTATTTATTGTAATAATTATTCTCTACGGCTATACGGGGCATGACAAAAACCTCCATTTTGCCTGTAAATAATATATAAGGATTTGATTCTCCTGTCAATAGCATACCCGCCAGCTTTTCATCT
>CAYMMR010000419.1:0-1548 GCA_964391545.1 uncultured Nitrospinota bacterium
GACCTTATATAGGAAATCAGGAAGACAAATACAAAGGAGATTATCGAGGCAGGGCTAAAATTTTCCCATCCGATGGAAGACGCAGGGGCAAGAACACATACGGTAGCCCATGCAAGGGCAACGAAAATATCCTTAGAGGCAGGAATGTCCTTTAACCTCCGGTATCTCATGTATTTTAAAAACCCAAAGGCACAAGTGTATTTTAAAATGTAAGGGGGCGCGATTTTAACGCTGTAAGCAACCCCAATGCAGACGGAGACGAGCATTATTAAAAATGGCGATACTCCTTTCAGCAAAGATAAAATCAGAGAGATTAGCGACGATGCTATGCCTGCCGCCAATAAAATATTTCTGTTTCTTTCATAAAATTCCACCCTGTCGGGCTCATTTAGTCTTACGCTCTCTCTATCCGAGAGATGATTTATGTTATACATGGAAAAAAAATAGAGAAAGGATATTGTCATAAAATAAAGAGAAGGATTCATGCCGCTTAAAAGAGAGGTTCCATAAGTCAGGAACGCCGAGCCGGCAGCTATATATATGTTGCTCCTGATGAAAAACTCCGCCGCGCCGTATATATATTTTCCAAATCCCCTCCTTTCCATTCTTTTGATGTTCTCGAGCTTCTTTATCACCCTCATAATCATCCAGTTAGGAGTGGAAGCGCCTGCAGTAACGCCGACCACATTAAACCTCGAGAGTTTTGATTCGTCAAGCTCGGCTTCTGTTTCTATAAGGTATGTAGGTATGCCTGTAGACTCGGAGAGGCTTGCCAATCTTGCGGTATTTGCGCTGTTTTTTCCGCCCACAACAATCATAGCATCCACTTCTTTCGATAACTTTACCACCTCGTCCTGCCTTTCTTCCGTGGCATCGCAAATCGTCTCTTCGATTACACAATCGGGATATTTTTCTTTCAGCATTTCTGTAATTTTTTTGTATTTTGAAACATCGAGAGTCGTCTGCCCTACAACACAAACTTTTTCCATTAAAGGCAGTTTATCTACATCTTCCGCCGAATCAATTACAAATCCCCTCCCCTCCGTAAATCCCATGAGCCCGGCTACCTCTGCATGTCCTTCATCTCCGATTATGACGGTGTAATAACCTTTATTTGCATATTTTTTTATAATTGACTGCACCCTCGCAACGAGGGGGCAGGTGGCATCGTTTATCTTCAGCCCCTTAGACTTTATCTTTTGCCTGACGGCAGGGGTTATACCGTGTGTTCTTATTACTATCCTTCCGGAGTTTATTCTATCTATATCTTCGACTACATTTACATTTTTAGATTCGAGCATTTCTATTACCTGCGGGTTGTGAATCAATGGTCCGTAGGTATAAAGTCCTTCCTTCTCCTCCTCGGAGGCATCGAGGACAATATCCATCGCCCTCTTTACACCCATGCAAAATCCTGCCGTATTTGCCAATTTAACCTGCATATATTAATTCTATACCCGCAATAAACAGACTTCAAGAATAAAACCGCAGGGTAAGGACAACCTAGGCACATCGTGACCCCCTGAAGAAGAATTTTTATTCAACTTA
>CAYMMR010000420.1:0-1538 GCA_964391545.1 uncultured Nitrospinota bacterium
GTTATATAATCCACCGGTAAAGTCGTTCAAAAAAGTCATTTTTCAGTATCAATTAATTAATCTGTGTGAATCTGTGTCTAATTTTTCTATGTTTTCAGTATCATCAGTGGTTTGATCTTTTAAATTTTCTTGCCGCTTCGATGATTTTACTAAAGTCAGCGCCTTTTGGCAAATACATGGGGACGTTTTTTCCTTGATTTAATGGTGTCACAACTGTAAAATTTTAATCATCTTTAAAGTGCCGCGCTTCGTTCTTGAACCGGAGTTTTATCGTGTATGATTAAGACAATAAAAATACAAGATTTAAAAGTGGGAATGTATGTAATATTGCCATCCTCGTGGTTTAAGCACCCGTTTATTAAAAATAAATTTCATGTCAAATCCAGAGAACGGATTAATAAAATAATCGAAAGCGGGTTCGGGGAAGTTACTATAGATACTTCGAAAGGCTTGGTCGTTGAAGAGATTGAATCTATAGGGCATGAAAACAAACCCTCGACGCCTCCAAAACAATGGAAACCTGAAAATCTTATCCCCGAAGAATTGAAGATGGCTATTCATGATAAAAATATGGAGCCGCAGAAAAAGGCAAAAACCGTATATAAATCTTCTCTTGAGCTTATGAATAGATTGCTGGAGAGCCCTACCGCTGAAAATATAGGAGAGGTAAAAAAGGGGATTGCCGATATAGTTGATGTCATTATTTCCGAAGATGAAACCGGTTATCAACTCCTTAAGATTACATCGCACGATTTTTATACTTACACCCATTCTGTAAATGTCGGGGTTCTGTCTATTATGCTCTCGAAAGAGTTATTTAAAAAATCTAACGAGCATCAGATGCACGAATTAGGGGCTGGATTTTTTCTTCATGACCTTGGAAAGACCCGCATTGATCCTGCCATTATTAACAAGCCGGGCAGGCTTACCGAAGATGAAATGAAAAGAATGAAAACCCACCCGTATCAGAGTTATAAAATTTTGTCCGAGGCAAATCAATTGACCGATGAGTGCAAGATAATAACAATGCAGCATCATGAGAGAGAGGATGGGAGCGGTTACCCTCTTGGGCTTAAAGGCAATGAGATTCATCCGTATGGACGCATCTGCTGTATTGCCGATGTGTTTGACGCATTAACTGCCGAACGTTCTTATAAAGCGGGATTGACCCCTTTTGAAGCGCTCAGGGTTATGAAAGAAGAAATGATGAATCATTTTCACAAAGAAATTTTCGAAAAATTCGTTTTGCTTTTCAAAAAGTAACATGGCATCGAGCTGAACAGCCGCGATAGTTTTTATATATCCTTGCATAATTAAAGCGACATAAAGTGTCATTGCGAGGAGCGTCAGCGACGAAGCAATCTCTTGATTTACCAACAGGTTTAGATTGCTTCGCTGTCGCTCGCAATGACAAACTATTGATGCGTTATATACAAGGCTATATAACGCTCCTACCATTAAAAAAATTCGGCAGCCTCTGTCCTACCCTGCGGTTTTATTCTTGAAGTCTGTTTATTGCGGGTATAGAATTAATATAT
>CAYMMR010000421.1:0-1535 GCA_964391545.1 uncultured Nitrospinota bacterium
TGTGTAGTATAGACCTGCGAAAAAGATGCTGTCAAGAAAAAAATTGGAAAAAAATTGAAAAAAAATAAATCGGTTTCCATTGGCATTAATTATGTTATAAACTATCAAAATATATTGCCTGCATCATATAATAGTAACTTATGAATAAAATTCTACGCAAAAGGGCAAGAAAATTTTAAGCGAAGAAACTTTCCTTGAACGACTTTTTCCGGTGGATTATAAAACTTTGCGGTGAGAGGAAAAGCATTATATCCACCGGACTTATACCGCAATTTTCTTTTGTTCCTCATTATATTTAAAAAAGAGCAAAAGAAAATTTAACGGAAGTGAAAGGAAAGTTTCTTCGCTGTTATGACCTTTTCCGATTTATTCGGGTTAGGAATATAAGATTTTTAACAGACTCGATTATTGTTTTTTAACTTAGGGGAGGTATTTATGAATATGAATTTACAGAAGCTGATAATTCCTGCAGGAATTGCCGCTCTTTCCATGCTGCTGTTAATTATCTTCAGAAGTATTGCCTTTAGACTTCTTAATAAATGGGCAGGTAAGACTGAAACCGATATTGACGACATAATAATAAAGGCATTCAATGCCCCTTCCATTTACTGGTGCATAGCCATAGGCCTTTACATCGGCATTGCCGTTTCCGACATTCGGGCAAAATATGTCTTTTATATCAGCAAGACGGTTTATATTATCGTAATACTCTCCATTACAGTTGCCGCTGCAAATCTTTCGGAAAAGGTATTCAACAGTTTTATACAGAAATCCAATCTCCCGATTCCTGCTACAGGGCTTGTATATGGAATTCTTAAAGGGGTAATATTCGTTTTGGGTTTTTTGATAATTCTCGGCATCCTCGGCATCTCGATTACACCCTTTATTACGGCATTAGGCGTAGGCGGTCTTGCCGTCGCCCTTGCGCTTCAAGACACACTGGCTAATCTCTTTGCCGGGATTCATATCCTCATCGAAAAAACCATCAGGGTCGGGGATTTTATAAAACTCGAGACAGGGCAGGAGGGTTATGTTGACGACATAACATGGAGAACGACAAGAATAAAGATGCTTCCGAATAACATGGTTGTAATTCCGAACAGCAAGCTTGCACAGAGTATCGTAATAAATTACTATTTGCCTGAGAAAAAAATGGCTCTGCCGATTCCTATAAGCGTCAGTTATTCTTCCGACCCCGAAAAGGTAGAAAAGATACTGATGGAAGAAGTGAAAAGAGCAGTTGGAGAAGTTCCCGGACTTCTTGGAGAGCCTAAGCCTGCTGTCAGATTTATACCGGGATTCGGAGAAAGCTCCCTCGATTTTACGCTGATATGTCAGGTCGGGGAATTCGTTGACCAGTATCATGTTCAGCATGAGTTGAGAAAGAGGATTTTAAAGAGATTTAGAGAAGAAGGGATAGATATACCATTCCCCCAGAGAACCGTGCATTTGAAGGGGGAGAAGTAAATTAACAGCAGATTTTAACCCAAAAAATGCGTGAAAGACCTTATGTCCCTTCCGCTTGCCGTTCAGAC
>CAYMMR010000422.1:0-1531 GCA_964391545.1 uncultured Nitrospinota bacterium
CGAAGGGTTCGGAATGACAGTTTACTGCTTATTTGCCTATTTCGCAACTCCCTCATAGAACACAGATGCACGATTTTCAGTATAAAGATAAAGAGCTTTACTGCGAGGATGTTTCCATAAAAGAGATTGCAAAGGAGGTTGGAACCCCCTTTTATCTTTACAGCTACAACACTTTAAAAAATCATTTCAATGCCTTTAATTCGGCATTTGCCGATATACCTCACCTCGTATGTTTTGCAGTAAAGGCGAACTCCAATATTGCCCTTCTCAAGATATTCTCCGAAGAGGGCGGAGGTTTCGATATAGTATCCGGAGGAGAATTATACAGGGCGCTTTGCGCAGGCGCCGACCCTCAAAAAATCGTTTATGCAGGGGTGGGAAAAACTAAAGAGGAGATACGATACGCATTAAAATCCAATATCCTCATGTTCAATGTAGAATCCTCTCAGGAACTCTTTGCCATTGACGAGGCAGCAGAAGATTTGGGAATAAAGGCGCGGGTAGCTCTCAGGGTAAACCCGGATATAGACGCAAAGACGCATCCCTACATCTCTACGGGATTAAAGTCCCATAAGTTCGGCATAAGCACAGGAGATGCCCTGGAGGGATACAAACTTGCCCGAAGTCTTAAAAATATAGATGTGATTGGAATACACAAGCATATCGGCTCTCAGATTACTCAGACCAGGCCTTTTGTCGATGCGCTGGAGAAGATTATCTCGATGATAGACACTTTAAAAGGAGAAGGCTTAAATATTAAATATCTCGATATAGGCGGCGGGCTTGGAATTACCTATAAAGATGAATCTCCGCCTCACCCTAAGGAACTGGCGGCAGAAATATCGCCTATCCTAAAGGAGACCGGATGCACTATAATATTCGAGCCTGGCAGGGTAATCGTCGGAAATGCAGGTATACTCATAACAAAGGTTATATACACAAAGCAAAGCGAGGGTAAAAATTTCGTAATTGTAGATGCAGGAATGAACGACCTGGTCAGACCGAGCTTCTACGGCTCCTATCACTCAATACTGCCGGTGAAAAAAAACTCCGATTCCCACAAAATCGTAGCGGATGTTGTCGGTCCTATATGTGAAAGCGGCGATTTTCTTGCAAAGGACAGGGTCCTGCCGGATTTAAAGAAGGACTCCCTTACGGCAATCATGAGCGCAGGCGCTTACGGATTTACAATGTCATCGAATTACAATTCGAGATTACGCGTTCCGGAAGTTCTGGTAAATGGCAATAAGTTCTTTATTATAAGAAGGAGAGAGAGCTACGAAGACTTGGTGAGATGCGAGGAGATACCGGCTTTCCTCAAATAATTTAACTATTGAAAACTGCATAACAAATGTCCCATATCCGTCATTCCCGTGAAAACGGGAATCCAGATACTTATGTAAAATACTGGATTCCGCATCGAGTGCGGAATGACAAAAATACACAGATATAGGACATTAATATTACAGGTATCAATAATTGATACTGAAAAATGACTTTTTTGAACGACTTTACCGGTGGATTATATAAC
>CAYMMR010000423.1:0-1529 GCA_964391545.1 uncultured Nitrospinota bacterium
TCTCGCTCCTCCCTCCACTTCTCGCTGCATATTCCCACTCCGCTTCTGTGGGAAGGCGATACAACCCCCTATCCCCCTTTTTTAAGGGGGAATTATTGAGTCTGTTTATGTATTCTTGAACATCATCCCAACTGACTTGCTCCACAGGGCAGTCATCGCAGTTCTTAAACTTTGAAGGGTTGTTTCCCATTACCGCAGTCCACTCTTTTTGTGTAACCTCATATTTCCCCATGTAAAAATCATCTACACAGACTTCATGGACAGGTTTTTCATCACTATACCCATCTCCGAAGGTATCCCCCATCTGAAAGCAGCCGCCTTTGATAAAGACAAAGCCTTCGGGCACAGGGGGACGGAGAAGCTCAGGCTCTATGGGCAGGGGCTTTATCCAATCAGGCAGTTCCTTTGAATAAAGCGGTGATGTCCAAAATATAAGAGATAAAACAGCAGCAATACAAACAGATATTCTCATAACCCCCTCCTTACCAAACGGATTAACAGGTTTAAAAACCTATTGCTACAGACCTTTTCCATACACCTCTCTCAATATCCTATCCGCACCTCTGTTTAAAAGCTTTTCTGCAAGCATTATTCCAAGTTCTTCTACCTTATCTTTTTCATCCGATTCGCTGTCTCTAAGCATAACCTTTCCATCTATGCTTCCAACTAAACCTTCTAATTTAACCCCCCCCTGCCCCCCTTTATTAAAGGGGGGGGAAGGGGGGATTATTGTTCCGAAGGCTGCGATTGGAACCTGACACCCTCCCTCCAGCCTTTTTAAGAATGCCCTCTCAGCCCTAACACAGAGAGATGTTTCTTTATGATTGAATTTTTCGACAATCCTTTCCATTTCTTTGTCCGATTTTCTAATCTCTATGCCAAGCGCGCCCTGCCCAATAGCAGGAAGGAACAACTCGTAGGGCAGATATTCGGTTATTTTATCTTCCCATCCCATCCTCTTTACACCTGCTGCAGCAAGTATGATTGCATCGAAATCGCCTGAATCGAGTTTCTTTATCCTCGTATTAAGATTTCCCCTGAGCTGATGTATCTCAAAATCGTCTCTGAAATTTAAAAGCTGCACCTGTCTCCGAAGGCTGCTTGTCCCTATCTTAGCTTTCTTTTTAAGCTCTTTTAATTTCACCCCATTTTTTGAGATAAGGACATCTCCCGGGTCTTCCCTCTCTGTAATTGCAGATATACAAAGCCCTTCGGGTAAATCTGTCGGCACATCCTTCATGCTGTGAACAGCAAGGTCAATCCTGCTATCGAGGAGAGCCTCCTCGATTTCTTTTACGAATAATCCCTTTCCGCCGACTTTCGACAGTGGCACATCGAGGATTTTATCCCCTGTTGTCTTGATTTTATGGATTTCTACTTCTATGGCGGGGTTCCACTCTACGAGTCTGTCCTTCACCCAATTTGCCTGCCAGAGCGCCAATTGACTTCCCCTCGTGCCGATATGAATTATCATATAAAGATACAGGTAAAGGTAGAGGTAAAGGTAGAGGTAAAGATTTTTTTACTTT
>CAYMMR010000424.1:0-1524 GCA_964391545.1 uncultured Nitrospinota bacterium
AGACCCCTCGCTTTGCTCGGGGTGACAAAAAGGGGCATTTCGCAACTCCCTCTTAAACCATTTCGGAGATGGAGAAATGGACGGCTTCGGGATTATCCGGCATGACGGATTTACCCAATCCGATTATTCCGTCCCCTTCTAAAGGCAGTTCCTCCCTGTGAACGAATATTTTTTTGCCATCTTTCAAAGATAGAAGATATGTGCCGTTTGTGCTCTGGTCTATCAGGATGAAGCGTCCACGGCGGTATTCGATTTTTATATGAATGCGTGATACCATTGTGCCGGATATGCAGAGGGTATTCTGTTCGCTTCGTCCCATAGTGATGGAGGGAAGGCTTTCTCCTGCCTTCAGTTCTTTATCCTGAAAACGGATTTTTAGAACGGATTTTGGATTGTCAGCTTTAGCTTCGGTTTTGGCGACTCTGGTGCTTATTATAGTGAGGTCTTCTTCCTCTCCCCATGTCAGTTCGAATATCTCCAGCGGCTTAAGCCTCCCCTTTACCGTGGTGGTTATAATAAAGCGGGTTTTCGACCGCATCGGCTCGGACATAAGCTCGACAGATTCGCTGCTTGTCAATATCTGCTCTGCCTTTGCCTGAGAGGCAATATGCGCAGCCACGTTCACGGTATCGCCGAAGACATCGCTGTTTTCTTCGATAACCTCGCCGAAGTTAAATCCCACACGGATACTGATGCTGGCGCCAAGAGATCCGGCATCGGAGATAGCCTCCTGCATTCGCACTGCGGCTTTTCCTGCTATATCTACGGATGGGAAGGTGCACATCAGTTCATCGCCTATGGTTTTTATTATTTTACCCTGGAATTCTTTGGCTATCTTTGTTAGGAGGTTTATGCAACGGGAAGTTATCTCACGGGCTTTTTCGCTGCCGAGAGCCTCGTAAAGCCGGGTGCTGCCGCTGATATCGGCGAACAGGATGGCAAGATTGTTGGTTTTTTCCATAATGAACAAAAAAAAATTAGACACAGATAAACACGGATAAATTATGATTTGCACAGATAAAAAAACAGTAAAAATCATAAAAAATCAGTGTCCATCAGTGTCAAAAAAAATTTATAATTTCCTATACTTTAAAAAAACTTGATATTGCTGCTGAAGGTTATCTCCGTATTGCCCAGCTTAATAATATCCCCGCTTTGCAGGTGGATGGAAGATACCTTCATCCCGTTATGAAATGTCCCGTTTTTGCTTGCGAGGTCTTTCAGCACAGCCATTGTCGGACTCTTCACCTCTACGCATGCATGCTTTTTTGAAATCAAAGGGTCGGCTATAATAATGTCTCCTTCTGTCCTCCCTATAATCGTGAGAGGCTTATCTAAAGACTTTTTTATTTCTGCGCCTTTTTCTTTATAGGTAAGGGTTATCTCGCAATCCTTTGGAAATTCGGTTAATACTAAATCCCCTTCTTTAATAAAGGCATGCCCGATCATTGTAGAATCGGAATCCGAAAAAATATCGTCTTTTTCCTGCGGTGAAAATGGAAAGGAAAAACCGCAGCTCTTGCA
>CAYMMR010000425.1:0-1517 GCA_964391545.1 uncultured Nitrospinota bacterium
TAAAAAAATTTCTATTATCTCTCTTATAGTCCTTTCCATCTCCATACCTGCTGTCTTCCTCTTAAAATCCGAAGGCTCTGGCATTAAGGACGATATTGATTACCTCTACAGCCTAACAAGGATTATTATGTTCAGATATTCTATTATAGACAAATTAAGCGAAAAAGAGGCGGCGGTTTTATATCAGCAAAAATGCTACCGCAAGTGCCACGGCGAAGATGTCATAAGAACGGCAGTATTGCCTCCTGCGGGGTGGATACAGGTAGTGGATAAGATGAGGATGGAGAAAGGCGTGAAGATGAGAGGCAAGGAGGCGGATGTAATAACGAATTACCTAAAGGAGACCTACCCTGTCCTGCAATCCAACTTGCCTTACAAGGTCGTAAAGCAGATACATCGCATGCTCTGGAGAAACGACATAGGATATGGCGATGTATATGCGGACATTATTTATGCCACGCCCCAATACCTTAAATCCATAAACGCACCCGAATTAATTAAAAAATACAATGCCGAAGATACTATGGTCTTTATCATAAGCCTTAATGTCCATGACGGCAGGCTCGAACATTATCCACTTGACGAAATGACATTTTTAAGGGTAAATAATAAGGAATACCCTGCAAATAAGGGATGGGAATTGAGATTCGAGACAGGCGACAATCATCACAGGGAGGGCATCGTGAAATTCAAAAAAGATATAATTACCGAAGACTCGGAATACTTTGAATTAATCATCAGAAACATGGCAGTCTCTCACGACAGGGTCTTCAGATGGGATTTGCCTATTATGTATCCGGAGGGAATATGAAAAAAAGGGGCAAGGGGCAAGGGGTAAGGGGTAAGACTGTTGGGTTAATATTGTTGCTATTTATAATAGCCATCAGCTGCGAAAGTCCTGAATCGCCCTCGACTAAACCACAAATTTCAAAACCTGCATCCGATTTTGCATTAAAGGACATCACAGGCAATGAGATAAAATTGAGCAGCCTCAAGGGCAAAGCGGTCATGGTAAATTTCTGGGCAACATGGTGTCATCCATGCAGGGAGGAAATACCGGACTTGCAGAAAAGCTACGAGGAAAATAAAGATAAGGGATTTATAATCCTCAGAGTCAATATAAAAGAGAACGAATCTAAGGTATCGAAGTTCGTAAAGGATTTCAAGATAACCTATCCTGTCCTCCTCGACATTGACGGCTCTGTCAGTAATGAATATCAGGTATTCGGCGTCCCTATGAGCTTCTTCATAGATAAAAACGGAATTATAAAGGATACCTTCGTCGGCATGATGACGAAAGAGGATATAGAAAAGAGGCTGGCGGCTATGCTTTAAAAACAGTTTAACCTTCTAAATTACTTTACCAGCGACAGAACAGTTGTTGATAAAAATTCCTCTATCGAGATGCCGGTTCCACCAACCAGTAATTTCTTCTGAGGCTTAAAAAGAGAAGAAAATGACTCTATTCCTGCAATGGCATCCTTGATTTTACCGCTTTTTACCTCTTTTGCAGCAAT